>JAWWCH010000295.1:0-3389 GCA_033720575.1 Marinirhabdus sp. | reverse complement strand
GTACCCAATGGCGCATTTGCCTTTTTGTTCTCTTCAGCAGGAACGTAACCACGACCTTTCTCGATGGTAATCTCGAAGTTCATGTTAACCTTCTTTTCCATATTACAGATCACCAAGTCTGGGTTCAACACTTGGAAACCAGAAATGAACTTTTGGAAATCACCAGCGGTCAATTGCTCGTTACCATTTACTGAAATGGTCACTGTTTCGTTATCTATCTCATCAATTTGACGCTTGAAACGCACCTGTTTCAAGTTCAATATAATTTCAGTTACATCTTCTACAACGCCTGCAATGGTAGAAAACTCATGATCTACCCCTTCAATACGTACTGAAGTAATTGCAAAACCTTCTAATGAAGATAACAAAACCCTTCTAAGTGCATTACCAACGGTTAGTCCATAACCAGGTTCCAAAGGACGAAATTCAAATTTCCCTTCGAAATCTGTGGAATTGATCATGATCACCTTATCAGGCTTCTGAAAACTAAATACTGCCATAATTTTTCTTCGTTTTAATTGTTATTTAGTTGCGCGGTTTATTAGTTTGAAGAACACTACAAACCCTTTGGCTAAACACCAATATGATTTATTATTATTTAGAATATAATTCGACGATAGACTGAACGTTGATGTTCTCAGGAATCTGGATCAACTGCGGTACAGAAACATAAGTTCCTTCCATTTTCTCTCCATTCCAAGTGATCCACTCATACACGTGACGTGCGTTGTCTAAAGACGAAGTGATAGCTTCAAGCGACTTAGATTTTTCTCTAACACCTACAACATCATTTGCTTTTAATTGGTATGAAGGAATGTTTACCTTTTCACCATTCACTGTGATGTGTCTGTGGCTCACCAATTGACGAGCGGCACTTCTCGTTGGCGCGATTCCCATACGGAAAACCACGTTGTCTAGACGAGACTCAGCTAATTGCAACAATACTTCACCGGTAATTCCTGGGGCAGCAGTTGCTTTCTTGAACATGTTTCTAAATTGTCGCTCCAAGATACCATAGGTATACTTTGCCTTTTGCTTTTCAGCCAGCTGGATTGCATATTCAGATTTTTTTCCACGACGACGGTTATTTCCGTGTTGCCCTGGAGGGTAATTTCTTTTTTCGAAGGCTTTATCGTCTCCGAAGATAGCCTCGCCGAATTTACGGGCTATTTTAGATTTTGGACCAGTATATCTTGCCATTTCTAGTTGTTTTTGAAGGAGAATCCTAAATTAAGGTCTTACGTTAATCCTCTAGGTTCTGTACCCCTCGGTTGATATTCATTAAATTTTTCAGTTTGCAAAGATACGATATCCGATTGTATATGTAGCACATACAACCAATTATCGTATTTAAGCAAGATTTTTATTAAACGCGTCTACGTTTTGGTGGGCGACAACCATTGTGCGGCATTGGTGTTACGTCAATGATTTCAGTAACTTCAATTCCTGCATTGTGGATTGATCGTATAGCAGATTCTCTACCATTTCCTGGACCTTTAACGTACACTTTACACTTGCGCATTCCCGCTTCGGTAGCTACAGCTGCAGCATCTTCAGCAGCTAACTGTGCCGCGTAAGGTGTGTTTTTCTTTGATCCTCTAAAGCCCATTTTACCGGCAGATGACCAAGAGATCACATCTCCATTCTTATTGGTAAGAGAGATAATGATATTGTTGAATGAAGCGGTAATGTGTGCTTCTCCAACAGAGTCCACGTTCACTTTACGTTTCTTTGTGCTTTTCGCTTTTGGATTTGACTTTGCCATATCTCTAGTGGTTATTTAGTTGCTTTTTTCTTGTTAGCAACTGTTTTACGTTTTCCTTTTCTGGTTCTTGAGTTGTTCTTGGTACGCTGCCCACGTAACGGAAGACCCGCTCTGTGACGAATACCTCTGTAACAACCAATGTCCATTAAGCGTTTGATGCTTAATTGCACTTCACTACGTAATTCACCTTCGATTGTGAAAGATCCAACAGCGTCACGAATTGCTCCGATTTCATCATCGTTCCATTCGCTTACTTTTTTGTCTTCGCTAACTCCGGCTTTTTCCAATATATCTTGTGCTCGGCTCTTACCGATTCCGAAGATATACGTTAACGCGATTACACCCCTTTTGTGCTTTGGGATATCTACACCTGCGATTCTTGCCATAACTTATCCTTGTCTTTGTTTGAACCTTGGGTTCTTTTTGTTAATTACATATAATCTGCCTTTTCTGCGAACTATCTTGCAGTCGGCACTTCTCTTTTTTACTGAAGCTCTTACTTTCATAGCTATTAGTATCTGTATGTTATTCGAGCCTTTGTTAAATCGTATGGGCTCATTTCTAATTTTACTTTATCTCCAGGCAACAACTTAATGTAATGCATGCGCATTTTACCTGAAATGTGTGCAGTAACAACATGACCGTTTTCCAATTCGACACGAAACATTGCATTAGACAATGCTTCGATGATTGTTCCGTCTTGTTCAATTGCGGGTTGTTTTGCCATATTTAATTTTTAATTTTAATTATTTACTATTCTTTCGCCACACGTGACATTCAATAGTCATACCAATAATTAAAAACAACTTTTTTGTTACGCTACTGCTTTTCTATTTTTTCCTGACTTCATCAATCCGTCGTAATGACGATTCAATAAATAGGAGTTAATTTGTTGCATGGTATCTATTGCCACACCTACCATAATCAGTAGGGAAGTTCCTCCGAAAAACAATGCCCATCCTTGTTGTACACCCATGAGTTTCACTACAAATGCAGGAAACACTGCTACCAGCGCCAAGAAAATAGATCCTGGCAAGGTAATTTGGGACATGATTCTATCTAAGAACTCTGCCGTGTCAGTTCCTGGTTTAATACCGGGTATAAATCCTCCGCTACGTTTTAGATCATCTGCCATTTTGTTCGTAGGCACTGTAATCGCCGTATAGAAATATGTAAAAATGATGATCAAGGCAGCAAACACTACGTTATACCATAATCCGAAGATATCACTAAACGTAGCCAACATGCTCTGCCCCCACTCGGTATCTTTGATAGACCCCAAGTTTGCCAGTGCAGTGGGCACAAACATCAAAGCTTGCGCAAAGATGATTGGCATTACACCAGAAGCATTCAATTTTAGTGGAATGAATTGGCGTGCACCAAAAATATTCTTCTCATAACCACCGCTTGCAGTACGACGTGCATATTGCACCGGAATTTTCCGTACGGCCATGACCAGCATGACACAGGCGAGAATAATCACAAACCAAATTACCAATTCAATCAACACAAACATAATGCTACTTGAAGCAATTTCTTGTGCAAAAGACTGTGGTAATGTTGCGATGATACCCACCATAATTAAGATAGAAATACCGTTACCGATACCTTTATCTGTAATCTT
>JAWWCH010000294.1:0-3402 GCA_033720575.1 Marinirhabdus sp. | reverse complement strand
TAACTACGATTAAGATGACGATTTACAGGGCTGCTGAAGAATCACGCTTAAATGACGCCATTGTAAAGGCTGCAAAAAACGGCAAAGAGGTAGTTGTTTTTATAGAAGTAAAGGCTCGATTTGATGAACGGAACAATCTAAAATGGGGAGCTATCTTTGAGGAAAATGGAGCTACTGTGATATACAGTTTCCCTGACATTAAAATACATAGTAAGATCTTGTACATTGAAAAGAAAGTGGACGACGATACCAAACGATACGGCTATGTGGCCACAGGTAATTTCAATGAAAATACGGCAAAGCTATATACTGATTTCGGATTAATGACCAGTCACAAAAAAACCACCAAAGACTTGAATAAGGTCTTTTTGGTACTACAACAGAAAGTATTGGTTCCTAAAACGAAGCGCTTGTTGGTTTCTCCTTACACCACACGTAGCGGATTTACCGAGCTTGTGCAGCGTGAAATTATTTTTGCCAGAGAAGGAAAAAAAGGAGAGATCACCTTAAAAATGAACAGCCTAGAAGACAAAGGGCTTATCAAACTCCTGTATCGTGCGAGCAATGCTGGGGTAAAAATCCGTTTGTTGGTACGTGGCATCTGTTCCTTGGTACCGGGTGTAAAAGGCCAAAGCGAAAATATTTATATTACGTCGGTCATTGACCGGTTTTTAGAACATGGAAGGGTGTATATCTTCGGAAACAATAACAATCCGGAAGTGTATATCGGTTCAGCAGATTGGATGACGCGTAACCTGAACCACCGCATTGAAGTAGTGACTCCCATTTTGGACAAAAAACATGCGAAGACCATAAGAGAACTCATTAACATTCAACTTAAAGACAACGTAAAGGCGCGCATTATAGATGCCCACCAAAAGAATGAATATGTGCCTCACGATACGCCTGCTGTGCAATCTCAATTGGAAACCTATACGTATTTCAAAAAACTCACCTAATGAAACCATTAGAACGGGCATGGGCAATGGCCTGTTCGCCAGATTCTACCAATAGCGCGGGAGTGGTTTTAAATGACTCAAACAAGCCTTTGATGCGGGTTATCTTTGGCTTGTGTCGCACAGCGCGGATATAGATTGCTAAAACACGATCTGGAAAAGACTCGGCTATTTCGATATAGATGTCTGGATCGTGCTCTCCGCCATCGCCAATCAAAATGAACTTCCGTTCGGGATACATATTTAAAATATCGATGATTTCCTTTTGCTTCTGAGGTTTCTCATCCGATTCTTTTTTCGCCCTAATCTGCGCGAAATCTCTTAGTAAAATTGGCCCTTTGGGGAAATTATTCTTCCGAAGGAACAATTCGAGATAGCGATATAAATTCCACGGACTGTGGCTCACATAGAACATAGGATTGGCCTCTTTGCCCGATTTCCCTCTGTGCAACATATTGTAAAATTCTGATGCGCCTTTCAATGGACTTCGGCTTTCCGCATTTTTGAAGAGGGTATTGAAGATAAGCTTCCACTTTAAACGGGAGGTTACGCCCGTGTGTAAAATCGTATCATCAATATCACTGATTACGCCGAAACTGCTGTTTTGCGATGGAATGAGCATTTCTCCTCCAAAACAATTTTTGTTTTGAATGATACGCCCTGGAAATGTGTCTTCAAAACTCATTTCGTATTGCAACCAACCCTCACTGTTGGTCATGGAAGCCAGTCCGCTCTTATCTTTTTTTATCTTAAAGTATCCTTTATGATCGCTGTTGGAATAGAGCACCGATGTATCAGGAAAAGTTACCCGCAACTTTGTATGGGGAATTTCATCCGTTTCAAATCGCTTCCAAGTGTTTTTCAATAAACTGAAGAATCCGCGTTTTGACAAATCGATATTTTCATCTTCAAGGGCCCTCCCTCTGATGTAAAAATGATCGGTATCTCCATAACTTTGAAATGGAATAATTTGTAATGGATCGTCTTTAAAAAGCTTCATGAAAATGTTCTACGAGTATTAAAAATGCCAACCTTCAGGCCACAACCACATCAACAATAGACCAGAAACGATAGACGCGCCAAAGGCCAGACCCACCCATTTGGCTAGATTCTTAGTACCTAGTACTACTGCCATGATGCCTTTGAACAATAGATTTGAAAGGGATGCCAAGAGTATCAACTTCCACCCACTAGCAGTACTCAACCCGCCGCCTTTCATAAGCTGCGAAAGCGACAGAGTGATAGCGTCAACGTCGGTGAGACCACTAATAATCGCCACGACATAGAGGCCATCATTACCAAATTTCTCTTCGGTAAAGGCTACCGCCAATAAAATGAGACCGTACAATAAACCGAAAATAAGAGCACTCTTGAACTGTGCCGGATTATCGGGTTCAGGCATGGTTTTATCATCCTCATCACCTTCGTGATTGATCATATAAAACAGCCCCACGCAGATAATGGCCATAAACACGAATTCTGCTATGAGCGGGAGGATAAGCTTGGGGAGTAATTCTGGCACTACCACACCAATTTCAACGATGATTCGCACCAATGCAATCGTAGATGCCACTGTAATCACGAAGGCTGCCATCTTTGCAATCCCCTTTGTATCTGCCGTCTTTCGAGAATAACTCACGGTGGTGGCGGTACTGCTGATCATTCCACCCAACACTCCATTGGTAATGATACCTACATTCTTCCCAACATATTTATAAATAAAATACCCTACAACGCTGATACCCACAATGAGCGTGACCATTAACCAGATATTATAGGGGTTGAGCACATCATACGGACCATAGGTTTGGTCTGGAAGAATCGGTAAGATGATTAGTGAAATCCCGGCAAACGTCATAATGGCCGCTAAATCTTTATCCTTTAAATTTTCTATGAAGTTGTGAAGATGCTCTTTTACGTATAACAATATCGCCATAGCTCCGCCAACGATAACGCCAATCACTTGACTTCCCATAACCAAATAGGCTCCAATAGCAAAGGTGAGCAAGACCGCAACCTCGGTAGTTTGGCCAATGTCAGGTTCTGATAGTTTTTTCACCTTAAGAAAGTTCGCAACCGCTAAAAGACCAGCCAATGCCAAACCAATTGCCGGTAAGAAATATGGGTTTCCGAAATCGCGTGTAATAAAACCTGCAACCACACCAAACACGGCAGTCAAGGTAAAGGTTCTTACCCCGGCCATCTTGTTGTCGGTTCTTTGTCGTTGAATACCGATGAGCATACCCAGGCCAAAGGCAATCCCAAGAGTGATTAGGTCGTCGTAATTCATACTATGGTGAAGTTAAAAATTTCCCATAAAAAAACCCCGCGGCATAGCGGGGTTTAGTTTTTATTTAACGCGGTGATTAGCCGTTGGATTCTTCTATTTCAACTTCTTTGACCACCTTGGCGCCTTTATTCACTTTTACATCAGCCTCTTTCAACG
>JAWWCH010000293.1:0-3403 GCA_033720575.1 Marinirhabdus sp. | reverse complement strand
TCGGGCTTCCCTGGTTTTAAGATATGGAGAAGGGTATTGAAATTCTCACGCTGCTGTTCTGTTTTTCGTTCTGATTTCTGAACATGGATTATTTTGATGGATGCTGCGTTCGACTCAGATAAAAACAGAAGCGGTTGTAATTCATTTTGTGAAAAGCTTCGTTTTAATCCGGTAGCGAATGCTATGTTTTCCAACTTTCGATAAACCATGTCTTTGGGAACAACCAATAGGGCTGCATTCTTTATGCTACGAATCATTCCCAAGGTGTTACTTCCCAACAATATGTCTTCTGCGGCGGTGCGACCTTTACTTCCCATGCATACAAAATCGATTTCCTCTTTTATAATTAATTTATTCACAGCCCTGGTCAAGGACAAAGATGTGGCAATGGTTTTGAAGGTGTGGTTTTCGTTGTGCTGTGCAGCGATGATCCGTTCTTTTACTTCTTCACATTTGTTTTCGGTAGCAACGTACAGGTCCTCAACCACAGCTTCGGTTTTACCGATATCGATTCGACTGGTGAGGTTGGTGACTTGTTTCTCAAAGGAATGCACAATGGTAAATTCACATGGGGTAGCTGCGAATAGTTGCGTCACGTAGTGTAACGCCACAAACGCATTTTCTGAAAAATCGGTGGGTATGAGTATTTTTTTCATGTCGGTTGATTAAGATGAGTGGCGCGCAAGGGATGGGATTACCAAAAAAGGCACATGGGTATGATAAACCATTTGGTTGATCACAGGCTTGAATAGTATATTTTCAAGAAAATTATGTTTGTTGTGAATCATCACCATCAAATTGATCTTATGTTTTATCTGAAACTGTTCTATAGCGCCAGGCACGTCAGTTCCTTCCGCTAGGTGAAACAAGACCGCATTATCTGCAAAATAGGAATCCAAGAAGGTTTTATTTTCTAATTGTTCGGCAGTCAGCGGGGTTCCGTAATACGCATTTAAAATATGTAATCTAGCAACCTGTTTCGTACATAGTTCATGTACCATAGAAAGATACGAATTCTCTCGGTTTAGTTTGAAATCGGTTGGAAACAAAATTTCCTTCGGTGCTTCGTATTTAAATTGGGCTGGCACCGCCAACACCGGGCATTTTAATTTTTTAATGACGTACATAGTATGCGTGCCCAAAAACACTTCTTTAGCACCTGTTGCTCCTTGGGTACCCATCACTACAAAATCGATATGGTGTTTTTGAACCACCTCAACCATTTCGGGAATCAGCATGTTAAACGAAGCCATGGTAATGAATTCGTGATTGGTGTTCGGGAATTCATCGCGTATGCGCGATTTGACGGTTTCAAGTTGCCTCTCGGAAGTCTCTCGCGCTGCTTGTTGAAGTGTCAAGGCCGAATAACTATCCATCATACTGCCTGCACTTACAATCACTGGTGTATACGTGTGGAGCAGGTAGAAAGTACATGTCTCATTTCTTAACAATTGAACGGCATACGCTATAGCGTTATACGCATTCTCTGAAAAGTCGGTGGGTAGTAATATATGTTTCATTTTGATAGGTTTGAGTTGAAACGTCGGTTTAGCTGTTGAAAAGCTATTCTTTGTATCGCTACTATATTCAGGTTTTAGATTTTGTTCTTAATTAAAGCAAGTTGCATTATAAATAAGATGTAATTGAATTTTAAAAATGTGGGTTGCAACACGATTCAATCACCATGACATAGCAGCGTTATACACAACCAAAGCTACAGGGAATAAAATGGTTATAACATGATATTTATCAGTTCCTAAGACAATCAACCAAAGGTTATTATTGGCGTAGCTTTAAAATTATTCGTGGAGTACTAAAAACGGAATGTCTATGTGATAACTGATCTGTGCCACTTTGGGTCTAAAGAGGATGCGCTGAAGGAAATTGAGATTTTTTGCAATCATGGCCACCATGTCAATTTGCAATGAATCCACAAACAACTGCAATGCCGTTTCAAGACTTGGGTTTTCAATGACGTGAAAACTATGCGGAACGTCTTTCAACTGTTGTTTGAGAAAGTCTCTATTTGCATCCTGGAAGTTGGCCAAAGGCTTCTGGGTTTGTGCAACGCGGAGCACCTTCAATGCAGAATGGTGCATATGGGTTATTTCCAATAAGGTGCGCATTATTCTTTGTTTGTACAGCATATTGAAATCGGTTGGAAAGCCAATGGAAAGAGGTTTTGTAAAACTGGCATTTTCCGGAATTACCAACATGGGGCACTTCACGCGTGTAATCACCGCACTGGTCTTGCTACCAATAGTCATCTCTTTGAGACCAGAAGCACCTTTGGTTCCCATTACCACAAAATCTATCTCATTTTTGGCGATAAAATTTCTAATTCCATCTACAAAAGGCGCCTGAATAATGCTGTCTTTATACTGATGGTTCGCGTTAGATTGACGTGTACATACAGTTTCCATCCATGAGTCCATTTTGGATTTATTATCCTCTGTAGTGGCTCGTACTGAGCATAGGCCTGAATGGTGTAAATCTTCATCACGATGCGCTTGCATTGAAATATCGATATGCACAAAGTAAAAAGTGATTTTTTGGTGCTTGAAAAACTGCAACGCATATTCAGTCGCATTCCAAGCATTTTTTGAAAAATCGGTAGGTATTAAGATCCGCTGCATCGCACATTTTATACGAACAAAAATATCAACGGTTCACAAAATGGAATATGATAAAAATCAGTTTATCCCTATTCTACCTCTTCCAGGGCCTCTAATCGCAGAATTTTAATATTGCGCCCCTCAATTTCAATCAGTCCATTTTTCTTAAACTCAGAGAGTGTACGAATCAAACTTTCAGTTGCAATACCAGCCACACTCGCCAAATCATGCCGTGAAATTCGAATGGTATCCTCCTTTTTTGTGTTCATTACACGGGTGAACTGTAGAATGGTCTGTGCTGTTTTCCTTCGAACCGAACTATAGGCCATTTGTAACAACTGCTCTTTTATTTCCGAAATATTGGCGGTAAGCACATTCATCAATTCCAATGATACGTTTTGGTTGGTTTCCAAAATATGTTTCAACTCACTCTTTGAAATACTTGCCAATTCAACGTCTTCAACGGCAGTGGCAGTTTCCTGATAGGGAACGTTCTCTGTAAACGAGGTAAAACCTAAAAAATCGTCGGCCTTGTGCAGTGCGGTAATGAGTTCCTTACCACTTTCATCGAGCTTATGGCTTTTAACGATACCATCTAGGATAAGGTAAATATTGTTGGAATGTGCGCCTTCTTGATATATGATTTCTCCTTTTTGATAGGTGTTGATTTCTCCAGTATCGTCAAATAGATTTTTAAGTTCATTTAAATTCCGAACCTCCTCTTCAGTTGCTTTTTTTTTTGAATCGCCACCCTTCATTTTGGTAAGAATTTGAGCTTTGGCAAGACG
>JAWWCH010000292.1:0-3410 GCA_033720575.1 Marinirhabdus sp. | reverse complement strand
GCCGCCCCCTGGAGAACGATATACAAAGAGAAAGCCCCTGTCTGACAGGGGCTTTTTTAATGATAAAATATGGTGTGTTTTTTAGAGCTGTATTCCGAAGGTAAAAACGATATTACTTATGCTGGTTTCAATGTTTGCAGCATTCGTTAAACCAATGTTATATAATTGCTGCCTACGTTCCTGTTGAGCTCTAGAATAGCTCAAATCGATGGAGTAATCACCAAGATTGTAGCCCATTCCCAAGGAAAAACCATTTGTGTCACCCATAAGGGCATCATCTTTATAAGGACTTTGCTCAAAAGAATATCCGCCTCGAAGACTTAATTGATTTATTCTGTATTCGCCACCAATTCTAATCGTTGAAGCTGTGGTCAACGTATTGGCAATACGTGCGTTTTCATTCGAGAAAAAGAGGTCGCTCTTTGGTTTGAATTCAATGTTAGAGTAATCCTTAACAGAATAGTCAACACTAATTAAACCTTGCTTTCCAAATATGTAAGCACCGCTAGCTGTTAACTTTCCTGGTGTTCTAAGGTTGTAATTTGCAAAGACGTTAATTACACGAGGATCTACAATTTCGGTAATTGTTTCGCCATCTTCAATTCGCTGCGATTCTAAATATTGAGAGGTTTCTTCAGATATTTCGTACCACGTGGGCGTATCTACTGTCAATCCGAATCTGAGATTATCGAATTTGGCGATCGCCCCAACCTGTGCGGAGAATCCGGCACCCAATACGGATAAATTATTTTCAAAACCTATTTGCTTAACAGTCGAGTTTTGATTGTTATTCGTTTCATTTAGAAATGTACTTCGATCATAATCTATAGCGTGTGAGTTGAGATTTATTCCGAAGAACCAGTTATCACCATATTGTGTTGCAAAGTTAATGGTGTATTTGCCAGAATACCCCTGTGTTAAATACGTATAGCGCTGGTTAAAACTTCCACTAGAAAAGTTTCCAACATATTCAGCATTGGAGGGGTCGTTTGAAATGGGGTCGAAGATAAAGGCTTGATATCCTAAAAATGCATTCTGTGCTTGCACGCCTTGGGTTTCACCTAGAAAGTTGTATAAATCTGAAATGCTTTCTCCATTACGAAGCTGAAGTAAATCTAAAGGAATGCCTTGCGCTTGTTGCGTGAAAAACGAACCGATAGAAAGATTTCCGATACCAGAAACGAGAAGATTGTCATCAAAATTGTTAGTGTTGTTATAGGTTAGACCTACACTGAATTTTTTCCATTTTGAGTTTTCGGAGTTATCATATACAAAAACCAACCCTGCCTGATTTAGACTAAGTTCATTAGTCCCTCGTGCCTCCGTGCTATTGAAATAGGTTGCTGTATTATCCACATCACCAATCGCAAACGAGACCATTCCGCTGTTTTTGAGGAAAACAGAGCTACCAGCAGGGTTAATTGCGATGGCGCTCATATCACCGCCCAGCGATCCAAATGCGCCACTAAGGGCATTAAAACGTGCTGTACCGTTGATGTTGTCATCACTATATCGAAGTCCGTCTGTAATGTCTTGCGCGTTCGCGATAGACATAATACCGCCTATTATGAGTAAGAATAGTATTCTTTTCATATCGTAAAATTTAAATCTGTGAAATTGTAAAATTATCCGCGTCCACCGCCACGTCTAGAACCACCACCGCGAGAACCTGAAGATCTAGAGCCACCAGAACTTCGCATTGATCCTGAGGAACGAGAGCCTGATGAGGGTCTAGAAAACCCACCCGATCTTCGACTACTTGAAGAGGGTCTTGAATAGCTTCGATTACGGTTGGTGCTTGACGGTCTTGCGTTAGAATTACGTCGAATATTTCGGTTCGCATTTACGCGAGATCTATTCATATAGCTAGGTCTATTTCGATCGTAGCTTCTTGAGTTTCTAGCTGAGCGATTCACCCTATTGCTAAAACGTTCCACTGATGAGCGGGCCTCTCTAGAATATGAATTTCTCCTTGAATTTTCAGTTCTTGAATACGAAGATCTTCCGCTATTTCTGGCTGATCTTCCATAATCTGTATTTCGTCTTCCGCGGTTATAAGCAACACCATTGCCATATCCGCCATTATAGACGCCATTGTAATACCCGCCATAGAATGGATGTCCGAATCCGCCATAATAGCCATTCCAGCCGTAGCCGTACCAGCCGCCCCAGCCGTAGTAACCTCCCCAATATGGAGAATTCCAGCCCCAGCCCCAATATGGTGAGTTCCAGCCCCAGCCCCAGTATGGTGAGTTCCAGCCCAGACCCCAGCCCCAGCCATTGCCGTACCAGCCACCCCAGCCCCAATTATTGAAGCCAGTTTCGTATATGTTTACAGTTACATTGCTGGAGTTTGTACCCCAAGGCCCATAGTTATCGTTGTAATTGGAAGGTATGGTTTCAATGGAGCCATCTTCGTTTATTCTCTCTGTTGAAACATATGCATCAATGTTTGTAAAGATTAAATCTTCCTCTGGTAGGCTCGCGTATTCCGCATTTTTCGCACTAAAGTATTGTTGGTAATAATTGGAATTATTTTCAGGTTCTGCTTCAACATCCTCTACAACAGTATCATTTCCGTAGATGCCGTCTTCAGCGGCATAGCGGGATGAACTGCAGGATATTAATACAAATGAAAGCAACCCAACCATCATCAGGCGATAAAAATATGTGGAGTATGTAATTTTAGTTTGCATAACTGTGCTATTTTATTGTTGGGCTACGTAAAAATAATTAGTTTTGCCCGATTATACTAATTGTTTAACAAAGTCACAACATTTGTGCCAAACTACCCGCTATGGCTAAGAATTTGACCCCTCGGAATGAAGATTACAGTAAATGGTATAACGAACTTGTTATTCAGGCTGATTTGGCTGAAAACAGTGGGGTTCGAGGCTGTATGGTAATCAAGCCCTATGGATTTGCTATATGGGAGCGAATGCAGGCACAATTGGATAAAATGTTTAAGGAAACGGGGCATCAAAATGCTTATTTTCCATTGTTCATACCAAAATCATATTTTAGTAAAGAAGCAAGCCATGTAGATGGTTTTGCAAAGGAGTGTGCCGTGGTCACCCATTATCGATTGAAAAATGCCGAAGATGGAAGTGGTATTGTGGTAGATCCTGAGGCAAAGCTAGAAGAAGAACTTATTGTTCGGCCTACTTCTGAAACCATAATCTGGGATACCTATCGCAAGTGGATTCAGAGCTACCGCGACCTCCCCATTCTCGTGAACCAATGGGCGAACGTGATGCGCTGGGAGATGCGCACGCGGCTGTTCCTGCGCACCACGGAATTCCTCTGGCAAGAGGGGCACACCGCGCACGCCACGGCCGAGGAAGCGCAGGCGGAAACTCTGCAGATGCTGGAAGTTTACCGTACGTTCGCGGAAGACCACATGGCCATGC
>JAWWCH010000291.1:0-3415 GCA_033720575.1 Marinirhabdus sp. | reverse complement strand
TGCGACTGAATTTTCAACAGACGTTCTTCGGTAAGATTTTCAGCCTCTTTTAAGATCGCCTCATTTTTCTGTTTGTTCAATTCGTTCTGAGCTGCATCCAACATTCCGTAGAATGAGGTTTCAGCAGTGTTCGGAATAAAAGAGAATACGGTGTTTTCAGTTTCGTAATTGATGTTTTCCAACACCTTCGGCATAATGAGTCGGCCGAGCTCCTTTCGTTCTTGATAGATTTCGGCATCGCTTCCGCGGGAAAAATAAATACGCTCAAACGAACACGACTTCCGCTCTAGCGGGGTCAAAATCTCAGAAGTACGCAGACTACCATCTTTTTTTATCAGCAAGGCGTGACCAGGGTCAATTTCCTGAACACTTTCAAAAGGAACATTAAATACCGTCTGAATCACCGGTCGTTCACTTGCAACCACAATCACTTCATCATCCTGATAATAATATGCCGGTCTGATACCTGCAGGATCACGCAACACAAAGGCATCACCATGACCTAAAAGCCCAGCCATGGCATAGCCACCATCCCAATTTTTAGCTGATTTTCGAAGAATCTTAGCCAAATTCAAGTTTTCCGCAATATAGGGGGAAGCTTCGATTTTACTCATGCCCTTCGCCTTCGCTTTCTTATACAATTTGCGCACGGCATCATCCAAGAAATGCCCGATTTTTTCCATGACCGTAATGGTATCTGCCTTTTCCTTGGGGTGCATTCCCAGTTGGATGAGGTTTTCAAACAATTCGGTGGTATTGGTCATATTAAAATTCCCGGCAATGATCAAATTCCGGTGCATCCAATTGTTGGTTCGTAGAAAGGGATGAACGGTTTCCACGCTATTTCCGCCAAACGTTCCGTAGCGAACATGCCCTAGGAACAACTCTCCGATGTAGGGAATGTGTTTTTTCTGCGCAGCCACATCGTCCTTCAAGGCTGGAGCAATTTTAAACTCCTCGTTGATTCGTGCGTTTATTTGTCCGAAGATATCCTGAATGGGTTGTGATTGGTTGGAACGAATTCTACTGATATATCGTTCTCCTGGAGCCACATCTAACTTGATGCTTGCGAAGCCCGCACCATCTTGTCCGCGATTGTGCTGCTTCTCCATCATCAAGTACATTTTGTTCACGCCATAAAAAGCAGTACCATACTTTTCTTTGTAGTACTCTAACGGTTTCAACAACCGTACTAAGGCAATTCCACATTCGTGTTTAAGTGCGTCACTCATCTTGTTTCAATCAAAAACGCCCCGAAAGTTCAGGGCGAGCGTTTATGTTAAATGTATATCATATTGTGTCAAGCTCTTGAACTGGTGTAAGCGCTTGTTCACTTCGTCTCTGTCTAAATTTTCCATCCGTTCTGTACCAAATTTTTCAACACAGAAAGATGCCAAGCAAGAACCATGAATGATGGCCCGCTTCATGTTTTCGAAACTATAATCGCCTGTTTTCGCCAGGTATCCAGTAAAGCCACCTGCAAAGGTATCTCCTGCTCCCGTTGGGTCAAAAACTTCGGCCAAAGGAAGTGCTGGAGCAAAAAACATATCGTCTTTATGGAAAATAAGCGCTCCGTGTTCTCCTTTTTTGATGACCACATATTTGGGCCCCATGGTGAATATCTTTTTTGCGGCATTTACTAAAGAGTATTCGCCAGAAAGTTGGCGGGCCTCCTCGTCGTTGATGGTGATAACATCAATTTTCTTGATGACTGCCTTCAAATCGTCAAGCGCAATATCCATCCAAAAATTCATGGTATCAAGCACAATGAGCTTTGGATCGCTCATTTGTTCAATTACGCTCATTTGTACCACAGGGTGTAGATTACCCAGCATCACTACTTCAGAATCTTTATACGCGTCTGGCACCACAGGCGAAAAGGTTTCCAATACGTTTAATTCAGTGGCTAAGGTATCGCGACTGTTCATGTCATTGTGATATCTGCCGCTCCAAAAGAAAGTTTTACCGTTTTCCACGACTTCTAGTCCCTCGGTATTCATGCCTTTTTGTTCGAGCAGTTGAATATCTTCCTTCGGAAAATCACCGCCTACCACAGAAACGATCGCCCCATCGGTGTCAAATATGGAGGCTGCCAAACCAATATAGGTTGCGGCACCGCCCAAAATTTTATCTGTTTTTCCGAAAGGGGTTTCAATGGCGTCGAACGCAACGGTTCCAACGATAACAAGCTTGCTCATAAAAAGGTTTCAAAATGAAGGTGCAAAGATACAGATTTTGTTAGACATAGGTAGGTCAAAATATATGTACGGCAAAGGCAGGACAAGTACTTTACTTCCGTCCAAAATCGGCAGGAATTTCTCCCCAGGCCTTGGTCTCCCATTTCACGACTTTGGTAGTATAGCTGTTGTTCTTTAGCCAATGTTCTGCGCGTGTAATTAGTTCAAAGAGTTTGGCGTTCTTTGCTGTTTTCTTCAGTTTGGTATTGCATTTTTTTCGTTTTACCCACCCCATGGCAATTCGTGAATCACTATAGATGATACGATCGCTGTTGTGCTGTTTGAGATAGGCAATACCGTGCACCAAGGCTAAAAATTCGCCCACATTGTTGGTGCCTTGCTGAAATGGGCCTTGATGAAATAATTGTTTGTGGGTTTGGGTGTCTACTCCTCGATATTCCATTTTACCTGGATTACCGCTGGAAGCCGCATCTACCGCAATGCTATACAGATTTGGCTCGCCAATTTTGGCCAATTGTTCTGTACTGAGCGTTTTTTTCTTGGTGTTTTTACCCTTGTAATCTGCATATTCTTTGTTGTAGGCTTTTTTAGCTTCTGCAAAGGTGGGAAACGACTTGTACTGCGCTCCCTTAACCCCTTGAATGGACCGCTTGCATTCTTCCCAACTGCCAAAAATGCCGGCAGGGTTGCCGAACCACACTACATAAAACTTCTCTTTTTTCTTTTTTGCCAAACCTTATTCTTCGTCTTTTAGTAATTGCGCCATCACCTTGGGCAGCCATTCGTATTCTAGCAAATGCACTTTTTCAGCCACGTCTTCGGGTTGATCTGAAGGAAGCACTTCTATTTTCTTCTGAAGAATAATAGCGCCTTCATCGTAATTTTCATTCACATAATGAATGGTAATGCCTGTTTCTTTTTCAGAATTGGCCACCACCGCTTCATGAACATGTTTGCCATACATTCCTTTTCCGCCATATTTGGGAAGCAAAGCAGGATGAATATTAATTACTTTGTCAGGAAACGCGGCTAAAATGGTTTCTGGGAATTTCCAGAGAAACCCAGCGAGGACGATCAAATCGGGTTGTATTTTACTTAGAGTAGATAGTACACCGGCTTCCGAAAAGAGTTCGGCTTTGGTAAAGTGAGTGGCGGTTACCTGCAAGTCGCGCGAACGTTCTAAAACTTTGGCATTCTTATTGTTAGAGAACACATGA
>JAWWCH010000290.1:0-3423 GCA_033720575.1 Marinirhabdus sp. | reverse complement strand
ATAGCTTTCGCTACTGGGTGGTGGACCAATACACACGGCTTCGTCTGCAAATTTTACGTGCAAACTTTCCTCATCTGCCTTTGAATAAACGGCAACCGTTTTAATGCCCATCTCTTTACAAGTTCTAATCACACGTAGTGCAATCTCACCTCGATTCGCTATTAATATCTTCTTAAACATATTGCTTTGCTTTACATTAAAATTCCATGTTATACCTATTGCGTATTGCGAATGGTCTGCAGATACCGCTGTGGTCGGAATTTAAATTATGACGGGTCTACTAAGAATAAAGGTTGGTCAAATTCAACCGGCGAAGCATCGTCAACCAATACTTTTACGATTTTACCTGACACTTCACTTTCAATTTCGTTGAAGAGTTTCATGGCTTCAATTACGCATAAAACATCTCCTGTTCCAACGCTGTCTCCTACCTCAACAAATACAGGTTTGTCTGGAGAAGGTTTACGATAGAACGTTCCGATGATCGGTGACTTCACGGTAATGTACTTGGAGTCTTCATCGGCTTTAGGAGCAGCAGGTGCTGCTTCGGTAGTGGCAGCAGGCGCTGCAGTAGCTGCAACTGGAGCCGCTTGAGCAGCTGCCATTGCTGGCAATTGTTGGATGTAGGTAGTTTCTCCCTTTCCGCTCGGCTCACCCGTACGAATGGTGATCTTTACATCCTCCATTTCTAGTTTAACTTCACTGGCGCCAGATTTGGCTACAAACTTAATCAGGCTTTGTATCTCTTTTATATCCATGTTGGTAAATTTTAATAGTTAAGAGGGATCGTATGCCCAAGTGACATAAACGGCACCCCATGTAAATCCGCCGCCGAAGGACGCAAATACTAAGTTATCTCCTTTTTTTAGTTGTTGTTCATAATCTACTAAACACAAGGGCAATGTAGCCGAAGTGGTATTTCCATATTTGTGGATGTTCATCATCACCTTTTCGTTCGGCAGGTTCATCCGTTTTGCGGTAGCATCTATTATACGCTTATTTGCTTGATGTGGCACGAGCCAATCAACATCGTTCCCCGTAAGGTTATTGCGCTCCATGATTCTCTCGCTCACATCGGCCATATTTGAAACAGCAAATTTGAATACCGTTTTTCCGTCTTGGAACACATAATGTTGCTTGTTCGTCACAGTTTCAATCGAAGGAGGCAACAAAGAGCCCCCTGCGTCTATTTTCAGACTTTGACGGCCCACGCCATCACTGCGAAGGTATTCATCCTGCACACCATATCCTTCAGTATTTGGTTCAAATAAGATAGCGCCCCCACCATCACCAAAAATAATGCATGTGGCCCGGTCTTCATAATCTATGATAGACGACATCTTATCGGCTCCTAAAAGAAGTACCTTTTTATAACGACCCGATTCGATATATTTGGCCGCGGTAGAGATTCCGTAAAGAAAGCTAGAGCATGCCGCAACCAGATCAAATGAAAAAGCGTTCACGGCACCTATTTCGGTAGCTACGTAAACGCCTGTGGCTGCAACTGGCATATCTGGCGTTGCGGTTGCCATGATTACCATGTCTATGTCTTCAGGATTGGTATTGCTTTTTTTTAATAAGTCTTTTGCGGCTTGAATGGCAAGGTATGAAGTGCCCTTATCTTTATCTTTTAAGATCCTACGCTCTTTAATTCCGGTTCTGGTGGTAATCCATTCATCATTGGTATCGACCATGGTTTCCAGAATTTGGTTCGTGAGTACGTAGTCTGGCACATAGCCTCCTACAGCTGTGATTGCTGCTGAAATTTTGCTCATAGAGTTATCTTACTTTCACGCGAAAAGACCTGAAAATGTCTTTAAAAGGTGTGAAAATTACTAAAAAAACCTCAAAATGAAGTATAAAAAACCTTTTTTTGAAATAAATCTAACGGGAAACAAAAAAACTCTCGTAGGAGTGTACGAGAGTCTCAATTTTCTAATAAAACAAGGCGTTATGCCTCTACTTCTTCGGTAGCGTCAATAACCACTTGACCACGGTAATATAATTTACCTTCATGCCAGTGTGCTCTGTGAAACAAATGTGTTTCACCTGTCGTTGGATCTTGTGCCAAAGTTGGCCGTACCGCTTTGTAATGTGTTCTTCTTTTATCTCTTCTAGTTTTCGAGATTTTTCTTTTAGGATGTGCCATTACTTATATTATTTATCCGTTAATAGTTTTTTTAATTCGTCCCACCTTGGGTCTACTTGGTCTTCTTTGCCCTTCTCTTCAGGCTCTTTAAGACGCAATTCTTCAAGTTTATCAAGTATGTCGGTATCTAAAGTACCATCTTCTATGCCTGGGTGAATGCATCGGGCTGGCAATGCCAAAACGATAGATTCATAGACGTATTGCTGAATGTTCACTTCGTGACTTCCATGCGGAATGATCAACAAGTCTTCATTTTCATCGTTGAATTCATCTCCAAATTTTACCACAAAGTGATACGAGCCAGAAATAGTCTGGTCGTAAAGTTCATTCGTCACATCACAGGGCACATTTACGGTCCCTTCAAAATTCAGTGTAAATTCAAGAAGCGTTGCTTTCTTTTCCAATAGCACCGTAAGTTTAATCGCTGCTGCGTTAAACTCGTCATACTCAAAATGCTCAAAGAACGTATTTGTAATCTCAAAATGAAACGAGTGTTGACCTAATTTCAACCCAATAAATGGGATTGTAAATTCTTTCAATTCATTCATATCCTCGCCAATTATCATTTTCCACCTTTGTCAAAAGGCGGGTGCAAAGATAAACATTTATTTGAATCGTACTATACGAAATCAGCTCTTTTTCGAAAAAGCTTTTTTGCGATTTTTCTCTAAGGGGTTCTTCGAAATTTCTTGGTGCATCGAACGTGCCTCATAAATATCAATTGCTGCAAAAACTGCCTGTCTGAAACTTTCATGATCGGCCACATTCTTTCCGGCTACATCGTAGGCGGTACCATGGTCTGGTGACGTTCTAATTCGGCTGAGACCTGCCGTGTAATTCACGCCCGTGCCAAATGACAAGGTCTTGAACGGTATGAGCCCCTGGTCATGGTACGAAGCTATGACCACATCAAAATTCTTATAATTGGCTGATCCAAAGAAACTGTCTGCTGCATAGGGCCCAAACACAAGTTTTCCATTATTTCTAATGTTGGTAAGGGTAGGAATCAAGATTTCGTCATCTTCCGAACCAATTACGCCATTATCGCCATTGTGCGGGTTAATCCCCAATACCGCAATCTTGGGTTTTGGAATACCAAAATCTTGTATGAGTGTTTTGTGAATGATGTTTATTTTCTTTTCAATACGTTCTCGAGTAATGGTTTTCGAAACGTCCTTTACCGCGACATGATCGGTAAGCAAGCCTACTCGCAATCCGTTTGAAATCATCAACATTAGACTTTCACCTTCCAATTCCTTCGCCAGGTAATCGGT
>JAWWCH010000289.1:0-3426 GCA_033720575.1 Marinirhabdus sp. | reverse complement strand
GTGGCCCAATTCGTCAAATTCAGTAGCAAACTGCTCACTTCCCGATGCAGTTAGCCAATGGGTGCCCGTACTTCTGGCCAATTGAGCGATAGCTTTTTCTTCTGCTGCTCCCCTTGCTGCCATTGCGTTGAGGGCACCTGCACTTTGACAAGCATCAAGCACGTATAGTTGTTTCTGTGCTAAGATTTGCGAAGCCAAGGCTTTCAACTCTGTAGCTGAAATACCTTTTTCTTTGAGTCCGCCATCATTTCCATACAGCTGGGTCACGTCATAAGGTACCAAGTAAAAGTCTTTTTTATCACCTTCGCTCATTACCCCATGACCGGCATAGTAAAACACAAATACATCTTGCGGATTT
The DNA here is from genome assembly GCA_033720575.1 of Marinirhabdus sp. Lineage (GTDB taxonomy): Bacteria > Bacteroidota > Bacteroidia > Flavobacteriales > Flavobacteriaceae > Marinirhabdus. The sequence goes on along the minus strand of JAWWCH010000289.1, from coordinate 3,068 downwards.
GCTATATCTTTAATGGTTTCAAAGGTTTTTAGAATAGATGATCGATTGGCATCGCTATCTTTAATAAAGTAGGTGTTGATCGTTGACGTAATACCTTTCATACCAGCTTCCAATGATTGCTTAAAGCTTTCGGCATCTGCCTTAGCATAATTGAGATTGTATTTGGGATTTTTATATGCATTGATACCAACCACAACCAAATGCAGCTGAATTCCTCCACTTGGCTTCTCGTTTTTCACCACTTTCGGTTCATTATATTGAACCACTATTTGAGCCGGATTACTTTCGGTACGTTGATTATTAAGCGCTATGGCTCTAAAAGTGTTCTCCCCTGGCAGCAGTTGAATGTTGAATGTCTTAGAAAATTGTGCTTGATTCACATCATCTTCCACCACTAAATTCCTTGCATTGTTGGCAACCAGTTTTCCGTTGTGAAACAAACGCACTTCGCTAATAGCTCCCTGTTTTGCCCTCGCATTCAGGGTGATTTTGGCATTTGAATTTTCAGTAGTGATGCTCTTGAGGGCCTCATCGTCTTCAACTACCAAATTGCGAGAACCTTCGGCGTAACTTATGGAAATCTCTGGTGGGGATTTCACATCATCGATGTTGATATCAGATTCAGGCGAAAAGGTTCTAGTCAACAATTGCCCAAGAAGTCCGGGCGTATAAAAAGGCTCATAAAATTGTTCCAACTTCACGGTAGCATCTCCCACACGATAATACATTGAAGACATAGCACCCTTGGAGGCTTCAAAATGACCGTCCTGGGTCATCACAGCCCATTCATCATTTTTGAACATCACCAATGTTGCCAACAATTTTGAATTAGTACCGTCATACAATCGCACCAATTGGTCTGATTCTATCGCCACTAAAAAATCATCACCGAAATAGACCAAGCGCTCTTGTTTGGCCATTAGCTTGGTATTATTGAACACCTTTCCGGTTTCTGTATCATATACACTTAGTTGACTGCCATTCGACCAGGTCACAAAACGACCCGACTTACTGATTGCCGTTCGTACGCCATTGGACGAATTTGGGATAGTAAGAGCATTCTTTCGGGCTCCAGTGTTCGCGTCGAAGGTGACAACTTGAGCGGGCTTTCGCTGCACTGCGATTATCATTTGATCTCCTTCGGAATAGCGCACTTTTTGAAATTCTCCATCTACAGCCCACTTCAAAGTACCTGTAGCCCCTTCATACACGCGCAACTGATTCACAGAGGTTCCATTGTGGGTCTCCTTTTCAGCAAAATACCCAGCAATACGATCTCCATTGCTCGACACATCAGCAATGTGGTTATAGAAATGAACAAAACTATAGGGTTTATTTACGGTTTTCTTCGGACTCCTTGACCCTGTGCTGTACATCGAATAACCATCTGGAGCTTGAATGTAGAAGGTAGTGCCATCATCACTGAATGAAAAGGAAGATGGCGTACCTACTGGGCTTCGTAACGCTGAAGTCGTTTTTGGTTGATCGGTATCGGTCATTAACCAATCATACTGCAAACCAACGGCTATTTTTTTACCATCGTTCGAAAGGCCCAACGCCGATACTTGTATTGGTGCGTCCCCATTGTCAAAGGCAATTCCTTGTTTGCTAAAACGTGCGATTTTCAATGGTTCTTCATGCGGATAATCGCCCGCCAGGGCAATGATATTTGCATCCTTAGCACCCGTAATGCGTTTGGCTGGATAAGGTGAAGGAAAGGTATACGACTCGGTTATGTCCAATGTACTGGGATGCACTTTAAATAAGCCTCCCTCCTTATTGGCCATGACCATTTCATGATTGTTGGATAATAAAATGGCAGGCGAAGTAACGCCGTCTGGACGTGGTTGAAAGAGGTATTCTTTAGTTTTATAATTCCATCGCAATACGTTTTGTGTATTGAAATTTATAATCACCCAATCGCCATTAACCCCAATGCTATTATATAGGTTATACCAATTTTCGGTAAGGTTTGGCATTGGCTTTTCCCACAATACATTTCCAGTATTTGATCGTAACATCAGTGTAAGCACCTTTGTGTCTGGATGAATAGTGTAGTCTAAAATGTGGCCATCCGGAAGCATATACAGTCCTTTCGCATTATGATATTGTTTAGTTTGTAAATTGACAACCAAATTATTCTTTGGAAGAAACAGCAGGGTACCATCTGCGGAGATTTGCGTACTATATTCCACAAAGAATTTCTGATCTCCAATCACAGGAATTTGAAATAGTTCTTGTACTCTTGAAGTGTTCAGATCAAATTTCTGAATCCTTAAGGGAAGAGTTCCTGTGGTATAAGTTGAAAAATAAAACTCAGGACGCGTGGGGTGGAAAGCCATTCCCGCTCCCTGTCTGTTTTCAAATTCCTTTATCAACTTCCCAGTTTGTACATTGGCTACCTTCATTTTCGTGGTGGTAGCCCCAACTACAAATTTACCGTCTGAGGAAACTGCAACCGCTCTCGGCTCAAATCCCACATCGAAAAAGAATAATTCTTTCATTGACGATTTCAAATACACTTTAACTGTTTTATCCAAACTCGCTGTGGCCATTATTTTACCATTGGCGCTTTCGGCCATGCTCGTTATCGAATTTGCATGACCCGTGGGTATCACCAATTCGGCTTTCTGTGCAATAGCATACTGGAAAAAAAGAATTCCTATGAGGAGAAAAAATTGTTTCATCTGTTATTGTTTAATGGAAACTGGAAAATCCTGGCCAAAACCAAAACTGGAGGGATATTGCGGACTCCCCTTGTATTGTGCTGAAATTTCAGGAACGCGACTCTCTATGTACGCCTTTATTTCATTCACCGTAATACGATTGTCACCACTATCGGCCTTGCCTGAAAGCGCTTCCAAAAGCGCATAGGTGAAAACCCCGTGGCCCAATTCGTCAAATTCGGTGGCAAATTGTTCACTACCTGAAGCCGTTAACCAATGCGTACCTGTACTGCGCGCTAATTGAGCGATGGCTTTTTCTTCTGCAGCACCACGCAAGGCAACCGTATTAAGAGCGCCTGCACTCTGGCATGCATCTAAGATAAACAACTGTTTCTGCGCTGG
>JAWWCH010000288.1:0-3428 GCA_033720575.1 Marinirhabdus sp. | reverse complement strand
GTACGGTTATAGCTACACTAAAGAGAAAAAGCCTTTCTTTAAAAGAATTTTTTCATAGTGACATGATGCGCCGCCATTTTTTTATATTAGCGTTTCTCAGTAGTTATTTGGTGCTCGGTCAATCTGATTTCAGTTTTGAAGGTGTTTCTGAAGCTGGAGTGTTCGTAAGCTCATCCGACAGTCTGCCGCTTTGGTTTTCAACCAACAATGCTGCTCGTCTTGGTAGAGCGAGTGATCTCTTCGGATTAGCTGGAGCCGTGGCTACCTACAAAATTTCTGAGAATAGCAAAATTCAAGGAGGAGCTTCGTTCTATTATCGCAACAATCTGCCTGAAGAATTTCAGAGGAACCAATTGTTTATTTCCTTCGAGAATTCCTTCGTTGAAGTCACTTTAGGTGCTAAGAAAATTGAAGAGAAGGCGCAAGGTCTTTCGGCGACCAATATGAATATGCTGTGGTCTGGAAACAGTCGGCCTATTCCAGGTTTACGAATTGCCTCTCAAAATCCTCTAATGGTGACACGCCAATTCGGTGTTGATTTTGGAATAGCCCATTACGAATTGAATGACGATCGTTATGTTGATGATGTGCGCCTACATTACAAGCATCTAGCACTAGTGTATAATTTGAATGAACGCAATACCATCACAGCAAAACTTCAACATTTTGCCCAATGGGGAGGTACTTCGCCTGAGTTCGGAGCATTAAAAAAAGATTTTAGCGGATTTATAGACGTTTTTACAGCGAGAGAAGCTTTTGAGATTGGTGTAGATGGAGAAATTTACAATGCCGTAGGCAATCATTTAGGGTCTTACTTTTTGGACTATACTTTTCAAAATTCAGCAGGACGTTTTTCAATATATCACGAACATGTATTCGATGATGGGAGTGGTACAGCACTAAAAAATTTCCCAGATGGTGTCTGGGGAGCCTACTTTGAACCGAAGAGTGGAGAGTGGTTAGACGCTTTGTTATACGAATATATTACTACAAGAAATCAAAGTAGTAAGACGAGACCCGATAACTATTTTAACAATAGCGTGTACAGAACGGGATGGACCTATGAAGGAAATATCATCGGATTGCCATTTATGCTTACTACACCTAGAAATACATTGAGCGAAGCGGGTATTACGTTTATCAGTAACGCGCTCTCCATGCATCATTTTGGCATATCAGGAACATTAAAAATGTTTGATTGGAAGATCAGATCTTCTTTTGTGCAAAACTTTGGTGGAATTGCCTTTCCTTTTTCCAAAACGCTTACAACTACCCACCATTATTTTGAAATAGCTTATCCTACAAAAAATTTCGGAAGGTTCAAATTGCAGACAGGCTTTGATACCAGTAGCGCTACCAATTCAATCTTCGGAGGTGGCTTGCACTATGAATATTCTTTCTAGCGATGAACGCCCTGCAATAATTCGGTTGCCAATGGCTCTTCTCCTCGTGTATGCAACACTGAAATATCACCGGTAACTTCAAAAACAACGGCTCTTACTTCTTTCATTTCTATGACGTTTGCTTCACGAAGCTTAGCATATACATCCGATACACTCACGTTGGCTTTAATTAGATTCTCATGAATTATAGCGCCATCCTCCATCAATAATAACGGCGTATTGGTAGCCACTTTTTGAAATGAAGTGGACTTCCGAATAAAGAAAGAGTATAAGGTTTGAAGCGTAATGATAATCAACAGGGCGACTGCTCCTTTTAGGATAGAATAGGTGCTACTACCAATAACATCGGCAAATATTGAGCCCATCGCAATAGTAGCGGCAAAATCGATGCTCGTCATCTTGGCGAATGTGCGCAATCCGAAAATGCGGGTATATAGCAGCATGATCGTAAAAATGGCCACCACCGAAAATACGGTTTTCAAAAGAACGGTCTGATTTGCATAGATCCAATTTTCCATAATGATGATTTTAAGTAGTAAGGTACATAGAACCAAATGCACAACCTATTTTTTGTAAAATATTTAAGAGCATTCCTAGTTATTTGGAAGATGGAAAGTGTAGTTTTGCAAATCTTTTAGAATCGCACAAATTGATCAAGGAAATCATCATAACAATTTTATGGAGCCTCTCTCCGTTTGGTGAGGCCAAGGTGGGCATTCCCTATGGAATTACCAACGATTTGAATCCGTATTTTGTTTTTGTTATCGCCTTGGCAGCAAACATTTTGGTCTTTCCAATTATGTTATTCTTTTTAAAATATATCAATTCGTCATTATTGCGTTGGCGCTTCTACAAAAAGTCGGCAATATGGGTAGCCAGACGTGCTAAAACTGGATCTGGTGACAAAATTAAGAAGTATGGTTTTTGGGGCCTGATTTTTTTCGTTTCCATCCCACTACCTGGAACGGGTGTTTATGCGGGCACCATAGCTGCTTATATCTTTAAAATTGAGCGATCTACGGCATTTTGGGCAAATGTGATAGGAATCACAATTTCTTCTATTATTGTTTGGACCACTACCGTACTTACAATTCAGGGTGTTGCGTAGTAAGTTTAACTTTCAGTAAATCAAAAATTTACGTGTTTTTACGTATAGTGAGTTCAATAAACATAGGGTACATTCGTCTTGTTATTAACTAATTAACTCTTAAATACAAGATTATGGAACCATTTTTAGGACAAATTCAAGCCTTCGGATTTAATTTCGCACCACGTGGGTGGGCGAAATGTGAAGGACAACTTCTTTCAATTAGCCAGTATACAGCATTATTTTCTTTGCTAGGTACTACATTTGGTGGCGACGGACGAACAACTTTCGGCTTACCCGACTTACGTGGCAGATCAATCGTAGGCATGGGTTCAGGCCCAGGATTAGACACCATTACTTGGGGAGAAAAAGGAGGGAACTACCAACATACGTTAACTCAAGCAGAGATGCCGGCGCACACCCACAATATTGGTGTTAATATTGCGGCCGGTGACGAGTCAAATCCAGTAGGAAGTCATATAGCGGCCCATTCCGCTGCCTTCTCGGAAGATGCTACCGGAAATCTTGCTGCGCCATCTTCAGCTGGAGGGTCTCAAGCTTTCAATATGCGTAATCCTTTTCTCGGTATAAACGTTTGTATTGCCATGCAAGGTATTTTCCCATCTAGAAATTAGAATCAAATATTCAATTCGTACCAAGAGGCCGAACACATCGTGTTCGGCCTTTTTTATAGTTACGTCGTGGTCCAGCCTGGTGAGTTTGAGAGTTGATAGATTAACGAAACGGTGTGCAATCGTTCGTCTTTCTTTATGCTGCGCAGCAGCAACGGAACTGTTAATCCGCTTTGATCGTGCAGGATCTGTTGATCGCCATAAACTCGAATCTGCGTGGTAATGCCCAACATCAAACTGCGGTCGTTTTCTATTGGTGGAATAGAAATGGTGGTCAGAGGAAAACTGTGGTCCGAATAAGAAGCT
>JAWWCH010000287.1:0-3443 GCA_033720575.1 Marinirhabdus sp. | reverse complement strand
GAGACCATTTTGAATCTAAGACGCGAATTGGTTTCCAAAAAGATAGCCGAGCTTTCTGACGCCATGAAAGACCAGGACGAATCTGCCGAAACAAAAAATAGCCTACAAGATATTGTAGACTATTTAACGCTCAAAAAAATTCTTTCTGAAAAGCTTAGAAGGGTGTTATAAATCACCCAAATTGGAACATTCTAGATTGGTGGATTAAATCGGCTAGGTTATCCACCTTTAATTTTTTCAATAAGCGTGTTTTGTAAGTGCTCACAGTTTTTTCGTTGATATCCAAGGCATTTGCAATGTCTTTATTGCGTTTGCCGCTTGATAACAAGTTGAGCACTTCAATCTCTCTTGATGATAATTTCTTGTATCGACTTATTGCACTACTTTCACCTACGTTTCTGCTGGTAAAGGTTGAGGTCAACTCTTCGTTCAAGAAAATACCTCCTTTAGCAATCTTTTTTAATGCACCCAAGAATACTTTCGTGCTCGCGGTTTTTGGCACATAACCTGCTGCGCCAGATTTAATGGAACGCAAGGCATAGATTTCTTCAGGGTGTGTTGAAAAGATGAGTACGCGTACTTCAGGAAATTCAGTTTTGATACTGCGTAAGGCATTGATGCCATTAATGTTTGGCATATCGATCTCCATAATCAGGATATCGGGCGCTGCCTCTTCAAGTCCGCTATATAACTCTTCCCCAGTACTCGCTTTTCCAACAATAGAAAAATTGTCATTTTTCTTCAGCATACATGTGATGCCTTTTCTGGTCACCGGATGGTGATCTGCGATAAAAATTTTCTTCATTTTTTGTCTTTGGTTAATGTAAAGACACACCTGCAAGGGGAAATTGCGCGGTTGTGTGAGGTTTTTGTAATACTAATACTACAAACCAAAACTAAATAAAATGTTTTAAGGAAAATTGGAATTTCGTTCAACGTCAAGAAAATTCGTTGAAACTCCTAAAATTTTAAATTTTCAGGAATCAAGCAAACAGGAATAGGCTTCATTTTGTGTTGGTTAGCCCGATTTAAGCGTAAGTAAATTCCGTACACCTCCTTCTGCCTCCCTTCAAAGTCGGTTATTTCTTTGCCTTCATCTTGCATTTTCATTGCCCATTCCAGTTCGTCGTAACTAGCGCCTATTTGATCTTCGTCGGTTCTACTGTCTCCAAAAAGGCCATCGGTAGGCGCAGCATTTAAAATCGATTCTGGTACATCTAGCGCGCGTGCCAATGCATACACTTCACTCTTCATCAAATCGGCTATCGGACTCAAATCTACCCCGCCATCACCGTATTTGGTAAAGAACCCCACTCCAAAATCTTCTACTTTATTGCCTGTTCCTGCAACCAGATATCTGTGCAAGCCAGCAAAGAAATACAAGGTGGTCATTCGCAATCTAGCTCGCGTATTCGCCAGGCTTAGATCTAAAAAACTATCGTCATGAGTTGGGGGAATTTCATTTCTAAACGATTCAAAAACCGGGGTCAAATCAACTCGAACGTCAGCTACGTTGGCAAAGCGTTGCTTCAACTGGGCGATGTGTTCTTGCGCTCGTGTGACTTGGTTCGGGTGCTGATGTATCGGAAGTTCTACGCATAAGGTGCGCAAGCCGGTTCTCGCACATAGGGTAGAGGTGAGTGCACTGTCTATCCCTCCGCTTATTCCAAGTACAAAACCATCCATTTTCGCGTTGGTAGCATAGTCTTTCAGCCAATTTACAATATGGTCAATTACTTTTTCAGTTTGCATTTGATAGGCGTTACGCGTTAATAATGGTAATTTTGTAGCACAAATGTAAATTAAAAGTAAAATTTATAAAAATTGGCGACGTTAAACAGTTGCTAATACTTGCGGTATTATGAAATATCTAATAGGTTTCGGTTTTTTGGTGCTATTCATTTCGTGTGACTCAACGAGTAAGAGAGAACAGGAAATTGAGGCAATTCCTATGGACGTTAAAATTGTTCGATTTGATCAGGAATTTGCTCGAGCCACCCCGGCCACTTTGGGCAATTTGAAGAAAAAATATCCGGTGTTTTTTCCGGAGCAATTCCACGATAGTGTTTGGATCGGAAACTTGCAGGATACCCTGCAGCAGCAACTGAATGCTGCGGTGGAAGCACAATTTCCTTCCGAAGAAGCCATAGAAGACCAATTGCTTCCCCTTTTTCAACACATCAAATATTACTTTCCCGAATTTGAAGCACCTACCACGGTTACCGTGACCAGTGATGTAGACTACCAAAACAAAGCCATACTTGCCGATACCTTATTGGTGTTGGCCATTGACACCTATTTGGGCGAAGAACATGAGTTTTATCAGAACATCAAACAGTACATTTCCAAAAACCTGAAACCATCACAGATTGGTCCCGATGTGGCAGAAGCCTATGCCAGACAGCTTATTTCACCACCTACAGGCCGTGACTTGTTGTCGCAGATGGTGTATTTTGGCAAGGAACTCTACTTAAAAGACCTTTGGTTGACCGATGTGAGCGATGCTGAAAAGATCGGGTATACAGAGGCTGAAATGCAATGGGCAAAGGATAACGAAGAAGACATGTGGCGCTATTTTATTGAAAGGGAATTGTTGTACGATACCGATCCGAAACTAGGGCCACGTTTTATTTTTAACGCGCCGTTTTCTAAATTTTATTTGGAAATAGACAATGAATCACCAGGGAGGGTAGGTCGCTATATAGGTTGGCAGATCGTTCGATCGTATATGGAAAACAATTCGGTAACCGTGCCCCAGTTGCTCATAAAAAGTGCAGACGAAATTTTTAAAGATTCAAAATATAAACCGAGAAAGAACTAATGGGACATCATACTTCAGAAATAAAAATCAACGTAGAACTGGACGAAAATAAAGTGCCTGAAAAATTGCACTGGTCGGCACCAGACGGCGGAGTGAACAATGAAGCATCAAAAGCTGTGCTGCTATCCGTTTGGGACCATAAAGCGAAAGAAGCGCTGCGCATTGATTTGTGGACCAAAGACATGCCGGTGGATGAAATGAAGGTGTTTTTCCACCAAACACTGGTGGAAATGACCGATACGTTTAAACGGGCCACAGGCGATGAGAAAATGGCAGCGACCATGAAAGACTTTACCGACTATTTTGCGGAGAAATTGGAGCTGAAAAAGAAATAGTGACGCTCATCTTCGTCTATAACGCCAAAGCAGGTCGAGTAAATGCCCTGTTGGATACTGCGCATAAAGTCTTACAGCCAGAAACGTATCCCTGCGCGCTATGCCAATTAACCTTTGGAACCCTAGGGGAGAAAGCGGAATGGAAAGTCTTTCGGGAGTCGAGCACCACAACCATGGTGTTTTTGCACAAAGATGAATTTGAAAGGCAGTATAAAAGTAAATGGCTACCCAAATATGAGTATCCATTGGTGCTTGCGGTGTATAACAATATACTGGAGCCCTTCATT
>JAWWCH010000286.1:0-3454 GCA_033720575.1 Marinirhabdus sp. | reverse complement strand
GGCTTTAGTGATCGTTTCGACGATGATGTGGATTTTGACATCGCACTTGGTATTCGTTATCAATTCTAGAATCAATAATATATGCAGAAAAGCGACACCTAACCGTGTCGCTTTTTTTATACCATAAAATCAACAAAACGGCCTTCCATTTTCTAAATTCAAAAAAAAGTGCCAAATTTATGATAACCAATCACTTAGCCTATTTTGAAAACACACTATGTCGATATCCATTGCCACCCTTCACTAAAGCCGTATAGCAAGAGTTTTAAGTACCATCCTCCTAAACAGAATGCGTTGAATGCGGGTAGAAAGAACTCCATATGGCATTACAGTCCGCCCACCACCTTCGAAAAATTTATCAATAGAATGGTGACGCTCACCAAATTCACTCAAACCGATATGACGGCTTTGGCACATTCCGGATCAAAAGTGGTGATTGTTAGTTTGTACCCATTCGAAAAGCATTTTTTGAGTAAACGGATTTTTGGCTGGAAAGGAATCACCGATGTGCTCGTGAATTTAGCCGCGAGTATCAGTCAGAGTAGAATTGACCAGGTCTTACGTCATGATGATTATTTTGAGGATCTTCAAAGTGAATATGACTTCTATCAACAACTTGAAAATGAAGTTCACCAAGTTGATGGCCTGTATTACACCTACAGACTGGTGCATAGTTATGCTGAAATCGAACAAAACAACAGCCAAGAAACCGAAACTAAAAGGATAATTAATATCGTTTTGAGTATTGAGGGCGGACATGCATTCAATACTGGGTTAAACATGGACGAGAACACGGCAGATGCAGCTGAGGTGCTAGAAAATCTAAAACGCGTTAAGGCATGGAGACATAAACCTGCCTTTATCACATTTGCACATCATTTTTACAACGAACTCTGTGGCCACGCCAGGAGTATCAGTATTGGGGCACTACGCGATAACCAAAACCGGGGATTGAACACAGACATCACTGAGTTAGGAATGCAAGTCATTAGAGAACTGCTTTCTACCGCCAACGGCCCCAGAATACCCTTGGATATCAAACACATGAGTACAGCGTCTAGAAAGACGTATTACAACCTGTTGGATACCGAATTTACAGATGAAAAGATTCCAGTAATAGCCAGTCACGGTGCGGTAAATGGCTATCGCTCAATTGTTGAATGGGATCAAAGCGACTATCCCGACAAGGCGCAATACTTTAACAATATCGATATAAATTTTTATGATGAAGAACTCATTCGAATTGGAAACAGCAACGGTATGTTCGGAATTCAACTGGATGAGCGTCGCATAGGGAGTAAAAAGGCGATCAATGCTTCAAAAATATATTTTCCCAACAAACGGAAGCAACTCAAAAAGAAGTCACTTCTTGTGTGGCGACAAGTAGAATATATTGCGGTAGTCTTAAATAAGGAAGGATTGTTCTGTTGGGGTATTCAGGCCATTGGTAGTGATTTTGATGGTATTGTAAACCCCATTAAAGGACTATGGACGGCCGAAAACATAAAAGACTTGGGAGAAGAAATGGTGCATCATGCGGCTTATTTTCTTTCAACGCACCGAGACGAATTAAAAGACTTCAATCGAATTAGCGCCGAAACCATTGTAGAGCGCGTACTACACGGCAACGCTATGGAATTCTTACAGCATCATTTTCAATAAGTACTATGAGACGTAAGCTATTGCTTTTTCGTATACTTCTTCGTACATAGGCACGATATTATGAGTATCGAATTTTCTTGCGGTTTCTTTGGCGTTTTTCTTAAACGTTTTCAACGTTGCTGGATCTTTCAGGATGCCAATCGCTTTTTCTGCCATATCTGCCACATCGCCTACATCGCTCAAATAACCACTCACTCCATCCTCGTTCACTTCAGGAAGTCCGCCCGTATTACTTGAAATTACTGGAACACCGCTCGCCATTGCTTCTAAAGCAGCCAAACCGAAACTTTCTTTTTCGGAAGGCAACAGAAATAAATCGCTGAAGCATAAAATTTTATCAATTTCGCTACTATTACCAACAAACTTGACCTTGTCTTCAATTCCCTTGTCACGGCACATCGCTTCACATGCTGCCTTTTCTGGCCCCTCACCTACCATGATTAATTGAGCTGGTAGTTTTTTCTGGATGCGATCAAAGATTTCAATGACATCCCGGACTCGTTTTACTTCTCGCAAATTACTGATGTGGGTGATGATGGATTCTTCTTTTTCGGCCATCAAATCACGCTGACAGTCGGTGTACGGATTGGTATATTTCTCAATGTCGATAAAATTAGGGACTACCAAAATTTCCGACGTTATATCAAACAATCGGTTGGTGTCTTCTTTTAGGCTCTGAGAAACTGAAGTTACCACGTCGCTTTTATTGATACTGAAAGTAACCGCAGGTTTATAATGCGGATGGTTTCCTACCAGGGTGATATCCGTACCGTGTAGTGTTGTAACCATAGGAATTGAGATTCCTTCGGCCAACAACATTTTTTTCGCCATATAACCCGCATAGGCATGCGGAATCGCGTAATGTACGTGCAGCACCTCGATACGGTACAGCTTCACCATGTCTACCAGCTTGCTAGACAAGGCCAATTCATAGGGCTGATAGTGAAACAAGGGGTAATCAGGTACAGCTACTTCGTGAAAATGAATATGCTTCGATAATAACTCGAGTCTTACGGGCTGTTTATACGTGAAAAAGTGAATTTCATGCCCGCGTTCTGCCAACGCAAGACCTAATTCAGTGGCTACAACGCCACTTCCACCAAAAGTTGGGTAACATACAATTGCAATTTTCATTCGTTGGCGTTTATTTGGATTGGAAACGGTCTATCGTCGATAGCATCATATATGGCCTCTTGGATATCACTTCGTAAGTTACTACTAATTATTTTTCTATTGTTTGCTGAAGGATAGGTTCTATTGGACAAAAACACATAAACGATTTCCTGTTCCGGATCGGCCCAGGTAAATGTTCCCGTGAAACCACTATGGCCAAAACTGGTCATGGAAACACAACCGCAAGTGGGTCCAACATCACCTAATTGCGGTTTATCAAATCCGACCCCGCGACGCACATCGTCTTCACAATAATTACAGGTGTTGAACTGGTCTAGCACTTCAGGTTTGAAATAGCGTTTTCCGCCATAAAATCCTTTCTGAAGATACATCTGCATGATTTTAGCCACATCATTTGAATTACTGAACAAACCTGCGTGACCACTCACACCCCCCATCATTGCTGCTCCTTGATCATGCACATGTCCTTGTACTACTTGTCTTCTAAAATAATCATCATTTTCGGTTGGAGGAATACGCTCTTCAGAATATTTTGAAAGTGGTTTATACAGTGTATAGTTGGCACCTAACGATTCATACAGATATTCTTGAACTACCTGCTCTAAGGGTAAATCATAAGATTCCTCCAGATATTTTTTTAAGATATAGTACGGTAAAT
>JAWWCH010000285.1:0-3473 GCA_033720575.1 Marinirhabdus sp. | reverse complement strand
TGTGATTCGCTCGATTTTCAGATCGTTATACTGCAATGATTCCACCTGTTTATTCGAAAGTGAATCAAGCTGAAAGATGTCTTTCGCGTGTTTTGTTGCTAACACCAAATCTTGAACGCTATCGTTCCTGCGAATCATACTGAGATAACTTGGTCCTGTAGGGTAGATATGCTGCAAGAAATTGTGTTTCGTTGCTTCATATATACCTTGGGTGCCAAATTGCGCAATAATGGGATTGCTATTGCTTTCTTCAAGAAAGGCGGCTAAATTGGAGATTTTCAAGACTACTTGGGCGTCTTCTGAAATATAATGTTCTAGGTCGCCACTTGTTGACGTGCGGGTTTCGCAGGCCCAAAGCAGGAACAATCCTATGATGCAAGCCAATATGTGATAACGTGTGCGCATTACTACAAAAATAAGAAGGATATCATGGGCAATGTGGCTCTCTTAAAAAGGTTATCGACTTGTTTTCAACAACTGCAATTCATGAAAAGCAACACCATTATAAATCGAGACGCAGCTGTTCGGGCAATAATTTGAAACTCTTTCGATGGTATGGTGATGGTCCGAACTCCACCAAAGCCTCCCGATGGTCTGCTGTTGGATATCCCTTGTTCTTATGCCACTGATACATGGGGTATTCTTCATGTATCCGTTTCATGAATGCATCACGTTCTGTTTTGGCAATAATTGATGCAGCCGCAATGTGTAGGTATTTCCCATCCCCTTTCACCACCGTTTCGTGCGGTATTTTCAAGAAAGGTTTAAATCGATTGCCATCTACGGCGATAAACCCGGGTTGTGGAGAAAGTTTGCCGATGCTGCGGTGCATGGCCGTTATAGATGCGTTCAAAATATTGATTTGGTCTATCTCATCCATCATCACATGGCAAAACGCAACGCTTATGGCTTCTTTTTCGATGACCTCTCGAAGCGCTAGTCGTTTGGCTTCCGAAAGTTGCTTGCTGTCGGTGAGCCATGGATGACTAAAATCATCTGGCAAAAGCACGGCAGCAGCCGTCACGGGACCTGCGAGGCAACCTCGCCCTGCTTCATCGGTGCCGCATTCTAGCGAAGTGTTCGAAAGTTTGAGCTTCAGCATGCGGTGAAATTACAAAAATCAATACGAAATGTGAATACATCCACGTTTCTATCTAGCACGAGAGTTTTCATACTTTTGAAAATCGATTGTTGCCTTTTAGACGTTTAAAATAGTACCTTTGTCCTGAAGATAACCTGCATGAAAAACCTGTTATTATTTTTTCTATTTTGTGTTTCGCCAATGCTGGTTGTTGCTCAGGCTCCCCAAGAATCTACTCCTTCAGATAAAAAGGAAAAGCCCCCGATAGCATTATATAAAATCATTTCGCACGATCGTGACACTACCTTTGTAGACACAACCCTGTCAATAAAAAAGCAGTACGCCTATAATTATTTGCGTAAAGACGTATTTGAATTACTCCCGTTTGCCAATGTGGGGCAAACGTACAATACCTTGGCCTACGATTTTAGCGATGCGCATTTTAAACCAAAATTTGTTGCGCAGAGCCACCATTTCAACTATCTGCAAATTTCAGATATGTCGTATTACAATGTGCCCACGCCGCTCACCGAGCTCTATTTTAAAACTGCGTTTGAGCAGGGACAACAGTTGGATGCATTTTTTACGGTAAATACCAATGAACAGTTTAACTTCAGCAGTGCCTATAAAGGGGTGCGTTCATTAGGACAATACCAACAGGCGCTAACCAGTACGGGGAATTTTAGATTTACCACAAATTATCACACCAAAAACAAACGATATAAAATAAGAGCGCATATTGCTGCCCAGGATATTTTGAACCAAGAAAATGGCGGACTGAGCGATACTTCCATTCCCTTGTTTGTGAATGCCATTGACGATTTTGAAGATCGGGCACGATTGGATGTGAAGTTCGAAAATGCGGAGAATAAGCTTGAGGGACTCCGATTCTACGGCGATCATGAATACGAACTCATCAGTCAGCGCGATAGTTTGAGTTATAACGTACTTTCTATTGGAAATAGGCTGAGTTTTGAAGATAAATATTTTGAATATCGCCAAGTGGCACCGTTTAGTGGTTTCGGAGTTAGCTACGAGGCTGCTAATCTTCGAAAGGAAACCACTTTGGAAGATTTCAACGGACAGGCATATGCACGATTGGAGAATTCGTTGTTAGGTACCATTGGGGCGTTTATTGGCTATACCAATTACAATTACGGATATAATTCCGTATTGATTCTGGACGAAGGCAGAATCCCGAATCGGTTGCAAGGCGATATCCTTCGCTTTGGAGCCAATTACAAAAAGCAATATCGCGGATTCAAATTGGAAGGAGAAGGCTTCATAAATCTTGCTGGCGATTTCGATGGAAATTACTTAAAAGGAGCGGCCTCATTCGATTTTAATGAAGACAATGCGGTAAAAGCATCAGCCAGCATCCATTCGGTGGCGCCAAACTTCAACTTTTTGCTATACCAGAGTGATTATGTGAATTACAATTGGAAAACCAACTTTAACAATGTAAAAACGCAAGAACTGCGGTTTGAACTTAAGTCGAAAACCTTATTTGACGCAGCGCTTACGTACACCGGAATAGACGACTATACCTATTTCAGCATTGCGGAAGACGATAGTACGCCAACACCCCAACAATTTGGTGAACGAGTAGACTACATTAAGCTAAAGGCCGAACGCGAATTTCGATACAAACAATTCGGGCTAATGAATACGGTGTTGTTTCAGCAGACGTTGGCTGGTGATGAGGTGCTAAACATTCCTGAAATTATCACCCGTCAAAGTCTGTATTATCAAGCGGAGTGGTTTCAAAAAGCGGCTTTTATTCAGACCGGTATCAACTTCTCCTATTTCTCTTCCTACAACATGAATGGGTATGACCCTGTTTTGGCCGAATTTTATGTGCAGAATGACCAGTCTTTAGGTGGATTTCCGCTCGTTGACGTGTTTTTTAATGCAAAGGTGCGACAAACCAGAATCTATTTTACTTACGCTCACATCAACCAATTGTTCAATAGTACAAACTCCCATTTTTCGGCACCGGGGTATCCGTATCGCGATGCTACCATTCGCTTCGGAATCGTTTGGAATTTCTTCCTCTAAAACACATGCAATCATTAAAAAGTATTCTATTGTGTTAATTTTTGTTGGGAATAATTTACACAAGAGGCTTATTTTTGAACAATTCTAAGAACGCGCTAACTTTGCCGATGTAGAAAGATATTGGTTAGGTGTTGGAAAACGTATTGATGTGATACACGTTAAAGATAATAAGGTTACCGAAATCATGCGGTCTCTATCCGTTGAATGGAACGGCGATTTTATAGAGAAGGCGGATCTCTGTAAAATCGCAATAGATAACCAGGTAGGTAAAGGTACGGTGACCACCTACGAAATGGTTCCGGGTCTAACGGCGTATGTGTATAATGCTACATTT
>JAWWCH010000284.1:0-3473 GCA_033720575.1 Marinirhabdus sp. | reverse complement strand
GGGAACTTAACGGCAAATTCGATCACATCGAACAGCGCTACTTTAAACTGGATGGCATCTACAGATAATGTTGGAGTAACGGCCTACAACGTGTTTATCGACGGAAATCAAGTGGGACCAACCACCAATACTTCATTTGACGTAACAGGTTTAACTGAATTAACCACGTATAGCGCAGCGGTCACTGCCGAAGATTTAGCAGGAAATACCTCTGCCAGCGCTACAACTTCATTTACCACCCTTGAAGGTGGAGGAACTGGAGGCCCAGGTGTCATTGCTGCCTACTATTTCGAATCTGGTTTACAAGGCTGGACAGAAGGTGGTAATGATGCCCAACGCCAAGCTTCTTCAAACTCATTTGAAGGTGCCTACTCTATAAAATTGCGTGACGGCAGCAGTACATCTAATGCTTTTTCTCCGGCCATTGATCTTTCCGGAAATACGCAGGTAACCGTAGAATTCCACACATATACCACCAAAATGGATAATGGGGAAGGCTACGTAGTTGAGTTTTCAAGTGGCGGGGCTTACCAAGTCATTGGAAGCTACTCGGTGGGAACAGATTTCTCTAATGATACTTTCTTTACCGATACGATTACGTTATCGTCTGCTTCGTACACATTTAATGCGAACAACAGGTTTAGAATTCGTTGCTTGGGAAGTAGCAATAAAGATCAAATGTGGTTTGATCAGGTAATTGTATCAGGCGATAACACCGAAAATACGGCATCTACAAACAATCAACAGGTATTATTAGACTATACTCAGGCGGTGAATGATGGAGTGCGCATGTATCCGAACCCTGCTGAAGATGTGTTGAATGTAGAGATCATCGAAGGTAATTTTGACTCAGTTCAAGTGTTCTCAACCATGGGGCAAGTGATATTTGAGGCTTCTGCGGTGACCAATAGTTTACGTGTTGATACTTCACAATTTGCGTCAGGTACGTATTTTGTGCGATTTATTTCAAACGGATTGGCAGTGACCAAACGGTTTGTAAAAAAATAATTCAAAACAGATATTAAGCTAAAGCCAGCAATGTTGCTGGCTTTTTTTATGAGGTGTTGATAATGAAGCATGTAAGACAATTCTTATTTCTTAAATAAATGTTAAATCACTACCTTGGATGGTACTAACACAAAAACGAAAAACATGAATGCATCTAAAAAGTATTTTGCGGAAGGTCTTGGGACCTTCGCGCTTGTTTTGTTTGGTTGCGGGGCTGCAACCATTGCCAGTGTCTCAGAAGCAGGTCCTGAAGGAATTGGATTACTCGGAATTTCATTAGCGTTCGGACTTGCTGTAGTGGTAATGGCCTACGCCATTGGCCCTATCTCGGGTTGCCACATCAACCCGGCGATTTCGGTGGCCATGCTCGCTGCGGGTAAGCTTTCAGCAAAAGATACCTTGGGCTATGTAATCGCGCAATGTATCGGCGCCATAGTGGCCGCCGCCTTGTTATATGCCATTGCAACCGGGAGTAGTGGTTTTGTGATGCCTGAATGGGGATTGGCAAGTAACGGATGGGGTGAAGGCTATCTCGGCGAATACAATATGAAATCGGCAATCATAACCGAGTTTGTGTTTACCTATCTGTTTCTGTTGGTTATTTTCGGAACCACCGCAAAAAATGCATCTCCCTTGATGGCTGGGCTCGCCATAGGAATCTCTTTAGCGCTCATCCATATGGTGGCAATCCCGATTACCGGAACGTCCGTAAATCCCGCACGAAGTTTAGGCCCAGCCTTGTTTGCAGGGGGCATAGCCTTGCAGCAACTCTGGTTGTTTATGGTGGTGCCAGTTGCGGGCGGACTCTGCGCGGCATTAACGAGACGCATATTCTTGGACGACTAGCACACGAAATACCAAAAAAAAGCCTTTTCAATCGCAAGTTTGGAAGGGCTTTTTTGATGATAGAAGTTTTATATTTGTGCATATGAATGCTGAAGAAAAAATCAATCAACTGCGTGCCCAACTTCGGGAGCACAATTATAAGTATTACGTTCTTGATGAACCCTCGATTTCAGATTACGACTTCGATATACTGCTCAAAGAATTGCAGGCCTTGGAAGAAGCACATCCAGAATTTTATGATGCCAACTCGCCTACCTTACGCGTAGGAGGGGAAGTCACCAAAAACTTCGAAACCGTTCCTCATGAATTCAGGATGTATTCGCTAGATAATAGCTATTCCAAAGAGGACCTTGAAGATTGGGAGAAGCGAATAAAAAAAATGATTGATGGCCCAGTTCAGTACACTTGCGAACTGAAGTATGACGGCGCCTCCATGAGCTTGACCTATGAAGATGGGAAACTGGTACAAGCACTTACGAGGGGTGACGGATTTCAAGGTGATGATGTAACCACAAATATTAAAACCATAAAATCGGTGCCACTGCAATTGCAGGGCGACTATCCTGATCGGTTTGAAATTCGAGGTGAAATCGTTTTGCCGTACGAAGGTTTTACAAAAATGAATGCAGAGCGGGTAGCCAATGGCGAAGAACCCTATCGCAATCCGCGAAACACCGCTTCAGGCAGTCTTAAACTACAAGACAGTGCAGAGGTTGCGAAGCGTCCGCTGGAATGTTTATTGTATAGTGTGAAAGGCCGTAGACTGCCCTTCGAAACCCAATTTGAAGGATTGATTAAAGCGCGCCAATGGGGATTTAAAGTGCCCGACGTAGCCAAACTTGCCCAAAGTATTGATGAGGTGCTTGAATTTGTGAACTACTGGGACACTCATAGACATGAGCTTCCGTATGAGACTGACGGTGTGGTCATCAAAGTGAATAATCTTCAGCAACAAGAAGAATTAGGATATACGGCAAAAGCACCAAGATGGGCTATGGCCTACAAGTTCAAGGCAGAGCAAGTGGCCACGCGGCTAGAAAAGATAACCTATCAAGTGGGAAGAACAGGTGCCATAACTCCTGTGGCCAATCTAGAACCCGTAGAACTGGCAGGAACAATTGTAAAGCGCGCTTCGCTTCACAACGCCGATCAAATTGAAAAATTGGATATTAGAGAAGGCGATGAGGTTTTTGTTGAAAAAGGAGGTGAGATCATTCCGAAAATTGTGGGAGTCGATTTTACCAAACGAGACCCAGATTCTGTTCCTGCGGCATACATCGAACATTGTCCTGAATGTGCTACTGAATTGATACGAACCGAGGGGGAAGCCCAACATTATTGTCCGAATGCCACTGGTTGTCCACCACAGATTATTGGGCGGATTCAGCATTTTATTTCCAGAAAGGCCATGGACATTGAAGGTTTGGGTGGTGAGACGGTTGCCTTGTTGGTTGAGAACAAGCTCATTTATAGTTATGCAGATTTATACGATCTAACGGTGGAAGATTTGCTTCCGTTGGAACGCATGGCTCAAAAAAGTGCTGAAAATTTAGTGGAGGGTGTAACGGCTTCAAAGAACATTCCATTTGAACGTGTATTGTTCGCACTGGGAATTCGAT
>JAWWCH010000283.1:0-3475 GCA_033720575.1 Marinirhabdus sp. | reverse complement strand
TTGGCTTCTAAAGCAACCGGATATCCCATCGCGAAGGTGGCATCAAAATTGGCCATAGGGTATAACTTAAACGAACTGAACAATCAGATCACCAAATCTACCTCGGCATTATTTGAGCCGACGCTAGATTATGTGATCGTAAAAATTCCACGATGGAATTTCGACAAATTTGAAGGTTCAGACCGAACACTAGGACTACAAATGAAAGCGGTAGGTGAAGTGATGGGGATTGGAAGATCTTTCCAAGAAGCCTTACACAAAGCTACACAGTCCTTGGAAATTAAACGAAACGGTTTGGGTGCTGATGGAAAGAGTTATACCAACTACGATCAAATTCTTGACAAATTGGAAAATGCGAGTTGGGACCGTGTGTTTGTGATCTATGATGCCATTCAGCTCGGAATTCCATTGAGCCGAATCCATGAGATTACTAAAATTGATATGTGGTTCTTGCGTCAATACGAAGAACTCTATTTGTTGGAGAAAGAAATTTCAAGATTCGGTTTAGATACGTTGCCAAGAGAACTATTGCTTGAGGCAAAACAAAAAGGGTACGGAGATCGCCAAATTGCTCACATGCTGAAATGCCTGGAAAGCGAAGTGTACAAAAAGCGTGAAGAACTGAACATTCAGCGGGTCTACAAGTTGGTAGATACCTGTGCAGCCGAGTTTAAGGCGGAAACGCCTTATTATTACTCTACGTTCGAGAATGAGGTAGAAACGTCAAACGGAGACCGGTATGTAGAAAATGATAGTAAAGTCACCGATAAGAAAAAAATCATTGTACTAGGTTCAGGTCCTAATCGTATCGGTCAAGGTATCGAATTTGACTACTGTTGTGTGCATGGCGTACTTGCTGCGGCTGAATGTGGCTATGAAACCATCATGATCAACTGTAATCCTGAAACCGTGTCTACCGACTTCGATGTGGCCGACAAATTGTATTTTGAACCCGTATTCTGGGAGCATATCTACGATATTATTCGACATGAAAAACCAGAAGGCGTAATAGTACAGTTGGGGGGGCAAACCGCCCTTAAACTGGCTGAAAAACTAGAGCGCTATGGTGTAAAAATCATGGGAACTAGCTTTGAAGCCCTCGATTTGGCCGAAGACCGTGGTAGTTTTTCAAGAATATTGAAAGAAAATAACATTCCGTACCCAGAGTTTGGTGTGGCCGAGACTACCGAGGAAGCACTTCAGTTGGCAGATCAATTAGACTTCCCACTTCTGATACGTCCTTCATATGTGCTTGGTGGACAAGGCATGAAGATCGTTATCAATAAAAAAGAATTGGAAGAACATGTGGTAGATCTGCTTCGAAAAATTCCGAATAACAAATTATTGCTAGACCATTACCTAGATGGTGCTATTGAAGCGGAAGCTGACGCTATTTGTGATGGCGAAAATATTTACATCATCGGTATCATGGAGCATATTGAGCCATGTGGTGTGCACTCAGGCGATAGTAATGCTACTTTGCCTCCTTTCAATCTGGGCGACCTAGTGATTCAGCAAATAAAAGATCATACCAAGAAAATTGCGCTCGCGTTGAATACCGTAGGTCTCATAAACGTACAGTTCGCCATAAAAGATGATAAAGTGTACATCATTGAAGCCAATCCGCGTGCTTCACGTACAGTACCCTTTATTGCAAAAGCCTATAAAGAGCCGTATGTAAACTATGCCACCAAGGTAATGCTTGGCGCAAATAAGGTAACCGATTTTGAGTTCAATCCGCAACTCGAAGGCTATGCCATAAAGCAGCCGGTGTTTAGTTTTAACAAGTTCCCGAATGTAAATAAACAGCTCGGGCCAGAGATGAAAAGTACTGGTGAGAGTATCTTATTTATTGATAGTTTGAAGGATGATGAATTTTATGAGTTATATTCGCGACGCAAGATGTACCTGAGTAAATAAGACTTGTGGTTTATATCAATACTATGAAACTATTTTTTACAGCCCTCTTTGTAGGGCTTTTTATCTTTAATGTAACTGCGCAGCGGAATGATGAAATTTCAGAACATGACGCTAGTGATGCTATTGCCTACAAGCTGCAATTTCCGGATGAACATATTGTGAATCGGGAAAAACGGGTTGAAATATCCTTTGATTTTGATAAACGTAATAAGCAAGTTGCCGTTATCGAGCGAACTTCAGCCGATTTGATGAACCTAAATACGAGCTACCGCATTCAATATCCGGTATTTTATGATGCCGAGTCTGAAGTGGGAGAATTCGAAGTGTTGGGTCGTGACGGAAAGCGCAGAAGGAACGTGAGCTACTCCGTTCAAGATGAATTTTTGAAACAAGAAGATCTGTTTCATACCGATTACCGGGTAAAATATGTGAATCTGAACTTTCCATTATTAGGGTATCGTCATATGGTTAACACGGAAAAAACCTATCACGACATTAAATATTTTACGAGTTTTTATTTCACCGACGCTTATCGGATTGCTGATGGCGAACTCAATATCATCGTACCAGATTGGCTTGAGCTAGAGGTGAAAGAATTCAATTTTGAAGGCTACAGTATCGAGAAATCGGAAACTCAAGTCAAAGAAGGTAAAAGCATCACCTATACTTATAAACGCATCGCGCCACGCGCTACTGATGCCAATACGCCCGGCCCATCTTATGTCTATCCCCATTTGCTGTTCATTGCAAAGTCATTCTATGATGGAGAATCTAAAAATATTTTGTTTAATTCTACAGACGACCTTTATGCTTGGTATAACGGCTTAGTAAAAAATGTTACGGTAGATCCTTCCGCGTATGCGGCAAAGGTGGTAGAACTCACTAAGGATGCTACTTCCGACAAAGAAAAAATCGAAAATATATACTATTGGGTACAAGATAACATTCGCTACATCGCATTTGAAGATGGTTTGGCAGGTTTTCAGCCCGATAGTCCGCAAAATGTATTCAACAAGCGCTATGGAGATTGTAAGGGGATGGCTTTCCTGATCAAAGCCATGTTGGAAGAAGCCGGTTTTGATGCGCGATTGGTATGGATTGGTACCGACCGTTTGGCGTATGATTATTCGTTTCCTTCACTTTCGGTAGATAACCACATGATCTGCGCAGTAAATCTCGACAACGAAACCATTTTCTTGGATGGAACTGAAAAGTATAACCGTTTTGGTGAATATGCCACTCGAATCCAGAATAAAGAAGCCATGGTTCAAAATAAGGATTCGTATTCATTGCTTACCGTCTCTGATGCAAACGGGGATCAAAACAGTGATGTGACACGCCTACATTTATCAATAGACGGAGCCACATTAACAGGAAAAGCAGAGCGCTTTTATGAAAGCGAGAGTCGGGTTCAATTCCAAAATGTGTTCAATAGTTTGGAAAAAGGGGATCAGACCGAAATTTTAAGTAACTATTTGAGTGGTGGAAACTCGAATTACATCATAAAAGAGGTGGTTCCTTTTGATCCAGAGAAACGTGATAAAAATCTTTCACT
>JAWWCH010000282.1:0-3505 GCA_033720575.1 Marinirhabdus sp. | reverse complement strand
GGTAGAATCAATAGAGAAATAGAAAATATTTAAAATATCGATGCCAAAAGGTATCCATACAGTTATGAGAAAACTCATCGTAAAATTTTTGGGAGTATGCTTAAATGTTACTGCCCCGATCGTTCCAAAATGGAATGGAAAAGTAGCTTTCAAACTACTTTGTAGGGTCCGTCGTGTGGGCATTTCCGCACGAGGGAAACAATTTTTGGCCACGGCAAGGTCTGAATATATGGATATTGACGGTGCGCCGGCAGTTTTGCATCGTTGGGGGAAGGGATCAAAATCGATACTTTTTCTTCACGGTTGGATGAGTAACAGTCAGCGTTGGCAACCATACATTGATCAAGTTGATCTAGAGGAGTACACCGTGTATGCTCTTGATGCACCGGGTCATGGTATGGCAAAAGGCAATCAGCTCACGATAGAAATGTATAGAAAGGCAGTGGTTAGAACCATTGAAAATTCAGGGACTATCGATGCATTGGTATGTCATAGTTTAGGAAGTCTAGTAGGTGCGTATGCCTTTTTACACAATACGTCTATTCCTATTAAAAAATATGTCATCATGGGCGCTCCTTCTGGTATGGATGCAATATTTGCATATTTTCAGGAATTGTTAGGCTTATCATCTGCAACCATTTCAAATCTGGATCGCGTCGTAAACCGTGTACTGAAAGTACCGCATCAGGAGATCACTATGGGCAATTTTTTCACCAAAGTTACCCACCCCGTTTTGGTAGTTCACGATAAATCAGATGTTATTACACCCCATTTGCCCATCGCAGAAGCCTTGGACTTGAATGCTAAGGTGCAGCGCTATATAACCAACGGACTAAAACATGACCTGAAGAGTGATGCGGTGTTCAAGACGGTGCTCGCATTTATAATGAAAGATACAAACCACGGTGAAGAACGATATTCTGCCTAATATGCGAATGGCTGTAACCAAAACCCTAATGTTCAATTAAAGAGAAACACTACAATGTATACAAAAGAATTTGACGTACGATGGAATGACCTGGATGCGAATCGCCATTTGGCTAATAGTGCGTATATTAATTATATGAGTCATACCCGTCTCAGTTTTATGCTGGAGAATGGTTTTGGACAAAAGGAAATGATGAAGTACACTATTGGGCCTGTGGTTTTTTATGAGCACATGTTTTACTTTAAGGAAGTCTTTCCAGGAAAACCCATAAAAGTGACATTAGAGCTGAAAGGCTTGAGTGAAGAGGGAATGTATTTTTCATTTCTGCATAACTTTTATGATCAAGACGGAAACAACTTAGCCCGCTGTGAAATGATGGGGGGATGGATTGATTTAAACTCAAGAAAACTCAGGGATTTGCCCAAACCGTTGTATGATATTCTCAACGGATTGGGTAAAACAGATGACTTCTATGTCATAACGAAAGAAGATACCCGAAAACACGGGCAACGACCTCAAGCTATAACCCTATAAAGAAAGAGATACATGGGTGCATTACTTAAAACACCCATGTATTTTTATGCATTAGTATTATAGAAAAATTGTTCTCGCACAATCTTTCCATTTTGTACTTCATACACGCCCAATTCACTCATCCGGGTGCGTTGTCCGCTAGGCTTATGGGTCACATCCATTTCATGGCGCACACTAAACCAATTGTCGGCTACCGTGGGTTGGCTGGTCTTGGCGCTGTGAACTTCAAAATTTTCTTGCCACCATTGGCCCTTTTTACCAACTTCTTCCATACCGTGGGCAACTTGGTGCTCTGAGCCTTCCATTTCAACACTAACGATATTCGGACTGTATAACTGTTCGTAACATTTGTGTTCTTCGCCTGCATTGCACCACTGCACCAATTGGTTTGCTATTTCTTCGGTTTTCATATGTATCTATTTAAAAGTTAGAACCTTAAAGATACGAATATCTTCAACTAGAATTACAAGCTAGGGATTACACCAACTTTTTCTTTTTCCGTGTGGAAAGGAACACGCCACCAAAGATGAGAATCGCTGCTAAAATCCGTAGCGGTGTTAGTCGATCTGCTCCCGCGAGTATTGCGAATAGTGTTGCAATCAGCGGTTGTAGATACATAAAAACACCAATGACCGATGGACTCAATTGTTTTAAGGCATATATGTTCAAGAGGTACGTAAGTACGGTGGTTCCAATCACTACAAAGGAGAGCTTCCAAATTTCATCAAACCCCAAGCTGAGCCAAGCAACTTCAGAAAACTGGTGAAAACCGATGGGCAAATTCATAAAAAAGGCAATCAGAAAGAAGAACTTCATCAGTGTAATTGAACTATACTTCGCCACCAAAGGTTTTACCAAAATCAGATAAAAGGCATAAGAAGTGGCGTTTACAATGAACAAAAGGTTGCCCAAGGGAATGTTCGGGGCATTTTGCTGGGTTTTTATTCCGAAGAGAATCAGTACCAAGGCCCCAATGAGCCCGATCCCGATGCCAATAGCTTTGATCCAGGTGATTCGTTCCTTTAGAAAAAAGGCCGAGAGTATCAACAACAGCACAGGAGAAAGTGTGATGACCACGCTGCTATTTATGGGGGTAGAAAGTTCCAAACCTTTGAAGAACATATTCATATTGATGACCATCCCAAAGGCAGCACAACCTATAACTCTAAGGATGTCCCTACGATCAATTTTTTCTGAAGGATAAAAGAAGCTAATTAACCAAAAGATAAGGGCAGCACCCGATACGCGTAACAAAATAAAGCCATACGGCTCAATTACTTCGGGCATTAAACCCTTTGCTATCGTGTGGTTGATGCCGTAAATGGTGCTTGCTGCAGTGGCGGCGAGTAAAGCTAATATTCTTGGGTTCATAGAAGTTGATTGCGGTAGGCCACGGCGATTATTTCATGTAAGGAATCAAGGTTCGATCAGGCGTCACCCATGTATGGAAGCCTTGGCAGCAGCTACGGTTTTTTTGCTGTTGCCAATAAATATTTCATTGTTATTGATAATAATAGGTCGTTTTAAGAACGTATAATGCTCTGTGATCAGGTCGCGATAATCTTCATCCAAGAGGGTTTCATCCTTTAGGTTTCGCTCTTTATAAAGACGCGCTCTTTTGCTAAAAAGCGCTTCATAACTCCCCGTCATATTGTACAATTCCTCCACTTCATCTTCTGAAATGCCTTCCACTTTAAGGTCTTGTTTGATGAACGACTGTGGAATTTCAATTTCGTTCATGATACGCTTGCAGGTATCACAGGTACTGGAATAATAGATCTTCTTCATAGGACGTGATTTAGAGTTTTCATTGAATTACTCAATGTCATACTTCAATTGGTCTGCAAAGGTACTCAAGGGAAGATTAATTTCCACAGGTCCTGTTGCATAGGCAGCAATTTCATACGGATTGTAATGTAGGGTTATGGTTTCATTGGAAATTCCGAACGTCTCCGGTAGGTAAAAGGTATCATCTTCAAACCAGAATCCGGGGGCATTGATGCTCTCATTTTGGGCAATGTCATACATTTTCCTAAATTTATC
>JAWWCH010000281.1:0-3526 GCA_033720575.1 Marinirhabdus sp. | reverse complement strand
CTCGGCCTGTTGCACTTGATCCTGAATGTTTCCCTCTTCGTCAAAATATTCGATGCTGAACGTATCGGTAGCCGATTCCAACGTTCGATATGAACCTGTTAGTCGGACATTAAAGTTTTTAGCAGGTTCTACCGAAAATCCTGCCGTGGAAAGGTTGATGCGGGTGAGTCGGTCGTTTGCCCCCACAGAAATCAAGCTTGACGACGCCAAGTTTCGGCCTAGCACATCGGTACTCGATGTTAAACTGGCGCCGGTTTGTTCGACATCTTTTCGATTGCCCCCAAAAATGGTAAGTCTCGATTTTCGATCCAGCAAATATTTACCAGAAATCCCATATTTGAATCGTTCATCCCTAAAACCATAAGCGCCAAAGACTTCAAGTCGCCATGGGTCGTTTTGAGAAAAGTAGGTACGTCCTCCCAATCGTATACGAAATCCTTCTGCTTCATTGAACCCGAAAATTGAAAACAAGGGCCCTACGTCAATATTACCCACTTGGTAATATCCTGAGGCCAATGCTGCCCCGATATTATAAAAGGCTTGGAATCGTGGCACAGTCTTCAAACTATCAAGCATGACATATACACCTTTCTCATCCTTGCTGAGCTGCTCCATCCGTTTTTCTTCCCAATAGGCATCGGGCCGATTATAGATCATTTCATTATACGGATCTACCTGTTCTCCGTAGAAGCTTTTTTGCTTCGGAATATCAAACGCGTAATTATCATAGAGCGTGGTTCTTCTTCCGTAAACCCCTTGTGCATCTTCCTTTTTCCGCAAACTGAAATCACTTAAAAAATAATCTCTGGTAATTAAGAAGATGGAGTCGTTGAGCACATCGAATTCTTGTTCGATATACACTTCCCGAACCCAATTGAGGTTCGCACTTTTAGAAGCCTGTAAATTAATTTCCTTGATGGCCCATGTGGTATCATTTACCCAAAAATCGCCCTTGAAGGTGAGTTCATTCTTGCGACGAGGATAATAGACGATGTTATAGCACCATTTATTGTCGCGATAGGCACTATCTAACAATACATAATTATAGACGTCGATTCCAGTTCGCGAGAGCGGACTCGTAAAGGCCTTATCGAAGAACTTCAGGTAATTGTCATATACATCGTACTCTTTGTACAAATCTTTTACAAAAGCGATCAGTGTTTGGTTGTTACTAAAACCGCTATTTTTATTACCCTCCAAGATCTCCTTCTCTTCATCTAAGAGATTGTCGCCGTAAACGGTAGAATAGGCTTCATTCAGGAAAATGGGGAGGTAACTATTTCCGGTAACGTTGGAAGTATCAATCTGATCCCAGATGAACTCCATCCCTTTAAAGATTTTACTCTTTATCAAGGACGAATCGATGGTGTTCAGGTCGAATTCTAATTTTTCGTATTTATCGTAACTGTACTGATTGAATTTTTTGACGCCGTTTTCACGCCGGTTTTCCCAAATTTTTCGAAGAATGGCTATGGCCGGATTGTCTTTTTTATCTGTTTTCCCAGTAAAAATGACCACCTCATCGAGCGCAGAAGCCTCTTCTTCCATAGTGATTTCCATTTTATATGTAGTGCGTTCACCCAGGGTAACTTCTTTGGTTTCATACCCAATAAAAGAAAAAACCACAGTATCATAGTCGTTGTCACTTTCAAGATAGAAGCGACCTTCTTCATTGGTAATGGTACCTTCATTACTATCTTTAAAAATAACATTGGCAAATGCAACAGAAGTTCCGGAAGGGTCTTTCACCACGCCGCTCACTTTTGTTTGGGCCAAAAGCATGGTGGAGCAGCAAAAGAAAAACAGGAAGTATAAATGTTTCATAAGCAGGTAACGAAGCGAGGGCCTAATGTCTAATGGGCGGGTATCGCAGCAGCAAATAACGCACAAATTGCGAGGTTTCCAAATTAAAATATTCTTAAAGTCTTAGACTATTTCCCAACAACCCTGGTGAAACAATTTGGCTTTAGTCTGTGTAGAGTACCTTCTTTACCGCTTTAATAACGTCATTACTGTTCGGAAGCCATTCTTCCAATAACACAGGAGAATAAGGAGCAGGTGTATCTGCAGTATTGATTTTTACAATGGGCGCGTCTAGGTAATCAAAAATTTGACTCTGTACTTGATAGGTGATTTCGGTAGCTACGTTGCCAAAAGGCCATGCTTCTTCCAAAATTACAAGGCGATTGGTTTTCTTCACAGATTCTATAATGGTTTTGTGGTCCATTGGGCGCACTGTGCGCAAATCAATGATTTCGCATTCGATGCCGTCTTTCGCCAATTCTTCAGCAGCTTTATAGGCTTCCTTTATTATTTTTCCGAAGGAAACAATGGTCACGTCCTCACCTTTTCGCTTGATATCGGCCACTCCTAGCGGAATCAGGTATTCACCTTCTGGCACTTCACCTTTATCGCCGTACATCTGCTCACTTTCCATGAAAATAACCGGATCATCATCTCTAATAGCACTTTTCAACAATCCTTTGGCGTCTGCCGGATTGCTGGGGACCACTACTTTCAATCCAGGAGTGTTGGCGTACCAACTTTCAAAAGCCTGTGAATGGGTAGCTGCCAATTGGCCGGCTGAAGCCGTTGGCCCGCGAAACACAATAGGACATTTAATTTGCCCGCCACTCATTTGTCGAATTTTCGCCGCATTATTGATAATCTGGTCAATGCCGACCAATGAAAAATTAAAGGTCATGAATTCAACAATCGGACGATTTCCCGTCATGGTTGAACCAATAGCCACCCCAGCAAAACCAAGTTCTGCAATAGGGGTATCAATCACACGTTTGGCACCAAATTCATCCAACATGCCTTTACTGGCCTTGTAGGCACCGTTGTATTCGGCAACCTCTTCACCCATAAGGTAAATAGACTCGTCTCTACGCATCTCTTCGCTCATGGCTTCACAAACGGCTTCTCTAAATTGGATAGTTTTCATAGTCCTCTGATATTTTATAATCGGCTTTTCGGAAGACAAAAATAATATTATTTAATAGGATGGTCACCACCAAGCTTAAATTTCTGAAACAAGTACCAAAATTTTACTATGCATGCATAGTATTTTTGAATTATATTTGGTATCTTTGGCATCCTTAAAATTTACTCAGAAAAACAAGAATATATGAAGATTTTAGTGTGCATCAGCCATGTACCGGACACCACCTCGAAAATCAACTTTACCGATGGTGATACCAAGTTTGATACCAATGGCGTACAGTTCGTGATCAACCCAAATGATGAGTTCGGTTTAACCCGTGCCATGTGGTTCAAAGAAAAACAGGGTGCCAGCGTGCACGTTGTTAATGTTGGCGGTTCTGAAACAGAGCCCACGTTGCGAAAGGCTTTGGCCATTGGTGCCGATGAGGCAATACGAGTAGATATGCCAGCAACCGATGGTTATAGCGTTGCCAAACAATTGGCAAAAGTGGCCAAAGAAGGCGGTTATGATTTGATCATTGGCGGTAGAGAATCTATTGATTACAACGGTGGAATGGTTCCGGGAATGGTAGCAAAAATG
>JAWWCH010000280.1:0-3547 GCA_033720575.1 Marinirhabdus sp. | reverse complement strand
TATGTTCATGGTTATATCATTTTAGAGAGGGAAAGTCCCTTTTTAAGTTTATTTAGTTTTTTATTGAAATGTTTATGCTCAAAATATCGCGGCATAAGCACGGGTGGGTTTACCAAGCCACGATCTGAAAGGTCTTTGATCACCTTCACGTGTTTTAAGGCAAATTTTCCAGAGAGCAGGGGCTGTAAATCACCACCATCACTAAGATGGTCACGTAAACGCACCAAGCCTTTTAGGTAAATAATATCTTTTAGAAATCCACCACCCTGAAACATTCTCGAGGTGATGTTGAAGGCACGCTCTTTTGTGAAATCATATCTGGAGTAAAGCATGTAAAACATTTGGTGGAAATCGGCACCATCTAGGAGCGCTGCTCCAGCTACCACACGACCGGCCAAAATTCGGAGACGGTTGGGAGAGAGTCCACCACACAAATACTCACTCAATACCGCAATACCCTCTTGAAGGGCGTCATAATTTGCCAATCCAGAGGCCATTTGGGTGAGTGGCTGTTGCGCACCATTATAATAAGTGAGGGCATGAGTACCAATTTCGTGCTGAATCAGTGCCTTTGCATCTTTTTTGGTCATGGTATAGGCTGATGGGAGGTACAATTCTCCCTTAGAAACCATCATTACATTCACGTCGTGGCGAATGTGCACCCTGCAGCCAAAATTGGCATCCTGTTCTTTGAAATATTCAAATTCTTTTTTTGCGAGTTCACCAAATTCTTGACTCGTAATCTGTTCGTGTGTTTCTTCATCGTGATCTTCGGCAATGTTTTGAAGAATGAGTTCGGCCTCGGCCAGAACATCTTTATCGAGACCTTTATAGAGTCTGACGCTGCTATAGAAGAAGTTTTTAGAACCCCGTTCTTTCAGCATGGTAAGTTCATGGTCGATTTCCTCACGTTTTTCATCGAAAAGGTAGGAGATAGCAGGATCGTCTATTTCGTCTATGCGAAGGTTATAAAGTTTTCGTTTCAAAATGTCTGGATCAACAGGAAGTAGACGGTAGTGGTAACGGTCCAGTTTCTTGAAATGCGATTCAAAGAATTGGCTCCGAAGGGCTTGAATGTTTACTGGCGCCACTAACAATAGAAATTGATAGCTAGTTTCAATCTGGGTGAGTTTTTTATCAATTTTGAAAACTTCTTCATGGATGGCACGCTTTCCCAAGGCATTATAATGGGCTAGGGAAGAAGTAGTCTGAACCCGTACAAATTCAAATACCGCACGCTGAATCGCCTTGATGAATTGGTCTCTGAACTCCCTAAAATAAACAGGGTACACCATACCATGAGCATCGCGGTATACAGGAGGTATCTCAAGACCGATTAAGGTGATACCTTGTTCTTTAACGGTTTCTATGTCGAATAACGGTACCTTGTCGGCCGCTTGACGGTCTTTGGTTTGTTCTATGGAAGCGTTTAGGTTGATCTGATATTGTCTGGATTTGATTTTCAACAATTCGTCTTTCAGTACATCTAGGGAAACGGGAAGTTTGTGCGACGGTCCCCGAATGATAAATTCCTTGCTTTCGGCTACACCGGTATAGATTTCCAAGGCAATTAGAGAACCAAATTTTTCAGACATCAGTTCGGTGAGGTCACTGAGGAACTGTTTGTAGTAGTCGAATTCTTGAGTACCAATGATCAGATATGATGCGCCACCACGTACCAAACGTTTTGTGGCAATTTCATCGGGGTCATCACGATAGATGAGTAGGGAAGGCACGTCGTGTTCGAGATGCAGGTAGCCGCCAAACGGCAAAGAAGTGACGGTACGTTCGCCGTTAGTGAGTTCTGGGATAAGTTCGGCTACACTTGGCGCTATAGATGTGGAAGTGGTAGCAGTAGACATGTTGACTTAAATTTTTCTTCTGAATAATTTTAAGATAGAAAAAAGCCCACTGTCGCGAATAAACTTTAAGTATGTTTAACTAGGAATCACGCGGATTTATGAAATTGTTTTGAAATTTGCCACATCAGCCCATGGTTGTGTCGTATAGAGAAACTCTTTTCGACCCAAGACAAAGTAGTATCAGATTTGCTTCGATTGAAGCGCAATGTTATTCCATTCTCAAAAATCGGAATGCGTTGTTGTAGAAAATATCTGCTTTTTGCTCGTAAGTAAGAAAATCGGCTTCGTTTATAATTTCAATAGACTTTTCAAGGAGTCCGGGCCAGAGGAAGGTGTCAGAGCCAAACAAGATACGTTTGCCAAATCCAGCATATACCAATTTCTTCAAATGATATTCATAAAAATAGTCACTCGGATACGCCCATTGAATACCTCCTAGATCTACATACAATTGCGGATAATGGTACATCATCGTGATCATTTCATCTATAAAAGGCTCCCCGTAGTGCATGACAAATACACGAAGACGTGGAAACTTTTTCAAAACTTCTTCTAAAAGCAAGGGATTAGAATAGGCAGCCACATAGTCTGGACTAAAAAGATAGGGGCTGCCAGGCGCTCCTGTACCCATGTGAATCCCTATAGGAAGGTCTAATTCTTGGGCCAGCGCGTAATATGGATCCATTCTAGGGTCGTTGGGCGCTATGCCGGCATACTGATTTGAAATTTCACCAAATACCTTTATATCGTGTGTTTTTATGATTTCTCTTAAACGATCCACTGAAATTGTATCTCGTCCTATTTGAAATTCAAGACTTGGTATGATCTTATCTCCGAAGGTATCAGACCATTTTTCTAGCAATGTTGCAGAACCGCTAACCACAGGTGTAATCTGTAGCTTATCTAATTGTAATGCAATGTTTTGAGTATATTCATTGTAAGACGTGGCGGACCAATAGGGTTCTTCGCACTTGGGGTCTTGAAGCGCAGCGGTCCACGCCATTTCAAATTTTTCCTTTGCATCAAAATGTGGAACCAGATTGGATAGGGGGAGGCATAATCCTAGTTTCATAGGAGGTAGGGTTGCATCACCTTCAGCATGCATATGCATATCGATGATGGGACCCGTATATTTTAGATTTGTGGTTGATTGCTCTACATCGGCGGTCTGTGAAAAACTGGAATGAATCACAGCAAGAAAAATAAAAACGCATATTTTATTCATAGTGCTTTGTTATTTAGATTCGTATTGATGTCTATACCTGCAACACATGCTAATTGTGCCAATTGCGGTACAATATTGCCATTTATTCGGTTTCATTAGAACGATTCTTTCCACCTTTTACCAATAACCAAATCGCAAAGGCCATTTCTCCAATGATGCTAGGGATAGCCACTAGGGCCAAAAATAAGTCGCTGTAGTCTTCATAATTCGGCATCATAAAATGCGCCGAGGTATCCACGACGTACATTATTCCGGCAAGCAATAAAAAGAGGCGAATGATTTTAGGACACGTTGTTATTCGACTTAAAAGTACGAGGTGTATTCCGAAGAAGAAGAGTCCGATGAGCCAAATGGTATTGAATATATCTACCTTTTCTAAAATTTCGGCAGCATTCGAGACCTTAAGTGCCATAGGAAGTGCAAAAACAGCAACTCCCATGATGGCGGCGTGTATCATCCT
>JAWWCH010000279.1:0-3565 GCA_033720575.1 Marinirhabdus sp. | reverse complement strand
ATTGCAACAACTTCTTATTTTGGGTAAAGACTAGACCAAGTATCAATAACGCATACACAAAATTGATAAGGGTGTACCATTTGTCATACGCATACCAGAGGGTGATGATAAGCACAGAAACTAAAACGACGTAGCTGATGTTCACTACCTTTTCAGAAAAGTAAAATTTTGGCTGTATTTCGAGCAATGCATAGTGGGTAAATATGCACGCGTACGGAATACAGAAGAAGAACAGCCATTCTTCAATAGGCAAGCCTAGCAGGTGATAGCCCGTAATATAAGCTTCATTAAATCCCCAAAAACCGTTTGCTGTAAATGCAATATCCCATGGTATAAATACAGCCATCATCACAAGTGTGCCAACAAGAAACCCTTTCCATTTTTTATAAAATTGGAGACGCGGATGAAAACTAAATAGAAATGGTACGATAAAAGACCCCAGGTTCAACCATAGATAGAGGTATTTCATGTGTTATTTTTTGAAGTATTTCAACGGGGGAACCAACATCCCAAAACATTCGCCCTTATCTTTCCCTAAATGTTTATGATGAATTTTGTGTGCTCTTCTGATCCCTTTGGCATACCAATTATTGGCATTTCTAAAGAGTTTGAAGCGCTGGTGAATAAAGATATCATGTACCATAAAATAAGTGACACCATAAGCGAATATGCCAAGACCTATCGGCAGTCCAGCCCAAAAGCCGTAGTATTCCCAACCGATAAAACAACCGATACTCACGGCGGCATAGAAAATAAAGAAAAAGTCATTTCGCTCCCACCAGCTGTTATGGTCCTTTTTATGGTGGTCTTTATGCAAGCTCCAGAGAAAGCCGTGCATCACATATTTGTGGGTAAACCACGCCATAAATTCCATGATACTGAAGGTAGTTACGAATATGAGAATCCAAAAAATAATTGACATATGTTAGCGAACTAATTTGAGTTGATATTTTACATAACTTCTAGTGAGCAACCCGAATTTTTGATAGTTGGGAACGCGTATACGAGAATTTTTTATTTCCAATGCTGGGGTTTTTGCCAGTTTCTTAAGTAATTTTCGATAGTAGCGGTAGGCCATAAATACGCCAAATTTGGCTTCTGTTGGCAATTGGAGTATGCCTTGGTATCCTTTTCTAAAATCTTCTTCAATATCTTCTATGATACGTTGTTTGGAAGCCTCATCTAAGGCGTGCAGATTGGTATTCGGGAAATAGGTGCGACTCAAGCCTTCGAAATCTTCCTTTAGATCGCGTAAAAAGTTCACTTTTTGAAACGCAGAGCCAAGATGTTTGGCAGAGGATTTCAAGGCATCGTACTTTTCTTGGTTTCCCTTAACAAAAACCTTTAAGCACATGAGGCCCACAACATCTGCAGAACCATAAATGTATTCTTTATATTCTTCTTCCGTTAAATACTCAGATTTGCTCAAATCTAAACGCATGCTTTTCATAAAAGCCGTAATTAAACTACGATCAATGTCGTACTGATGCACGGTGTGCTGAAATGAGTTAAGGATGGGATTCAGACTTATTTTGTCTTTTAAAGCCCGCTCTAGATCGGCTTCAAAAGCATTGAACAAAGTGGCCTTGTCGTAATCGTGGAAACTATCTACGATCTCATCGGCGAATCGAACGAATCCATAGATATTATAGATATCCTGGCGTATGCTCGGTGCTAACATTTTCGTAGCTAAAGAAAACGAAGTGCTATACGCATTGGTTACTTCTTTGCTGCAACGATGTGATACTATGTCGAAAAGTGCTTTCACGCGGTATGTTTTTCAATTAAACTGGCGACTAATTTTCCTGAGATAAGCGAAGGAGGTACTCCGGGGCCGGGAACAGATAACTGGCCGGTAAAATAGAGATTGTCTACCTTCTTACTTTTCAACTTAGGACGTAAAAATGCGGTTTGCAATAATGTATTGGCCAAACCATATGCGTTGCCTTTATAGGAATTGTAATCTTCAATAAAGTCAGTAATACAATACGACTCCTTAAATATAACGAAATTTCTCACGTCTTGGTTGGTCCGTTTTTCAAATCGCTTCATGATTTTTTGGAAGTACTCCTCTCTAATTTCGGGAGTATCCTCAATTCCAGGAGCTAAGGGAATTAAAAATATGCCGGCTTCCTTTCCCATTGGTGCTGAGTTTTCGTCAGTTTTAGATGGGAAACTGGCATAGAACAACGGATTTTCAGGCCAGGAGGGTTCATCGTATATGGTGTACGCGTGCTGCTCAAAATCCACATCAAAAAAGAGGGTATGATGTTCTACGTTCTCAATTTTTTTATCAAATCCCACATAAAACAATAGGGCAGAAGGGGCAAAGGTTCTATTGGCCCAATAGCGTTCAGAGTATTGTCGATATTCTTGGGGTAGCAGTGTTTCGGTATGGTGGTAATCTGCACCGCTAAGCACAACATCGGCATTGATTTTTTTTCCATTTACGTGTATTGCGGAAGCATGGCCTTTTTCAATGGAGATCTGCTCAACCGTTGCGTTGGTTTCTATGCGAACACCTAAGCTCTCTGCCAACTTCTGCATTCCTTGAATGACCGAATACATGCCGTTTTTTGGATGGAACGTTCCCAATCCGAAGTCTGCATAATTCATAAAACTATAGAATGCAGGCGTCTTAGAAGGTTTGGCTCCAAGAAATAACACCGGGAACTCTAAAATGGAAACCAATCGCGGATTTTTAAAATTTTTACGAACCTCTTGACTGATGGTGCTAAAAAATTGTCCAACTTTTTTCATGGTTACTGGTGTAACCAGTTCCATGGGTGATACACCAGGGCGATATACCAAATCTTTGATGGCTATATCGTAATTGTTCTGCGCCTTGGCAATAAATTTTTTCAGTTCTTTTGAGCTTCCTGGTTCTTCAGACTCAAAGGCAGCACATATTTTATCAAGGGTGTCTTCTATGGTTATAAAGTCGTTATCTCCAAAATAAACAGAGTAGGCTGGATTTAATTTGATGAGCTCGTAAAATTCAGATGGCTTTTTGCCGAAGTCATTGAAGAACCGCTCAAATACATCGGGCATCCAATACCAGGTCGGGCCAATGTCAAAGACAAAGCCGTCTTTCTTGAATTGTCTGGCGCGTCCTCCAACCGTACTATTCTTTTCGTAGATGGTGACTTCGTGGTTCGCTTGTGCGAGATACGCAGCTGCTGCTAGGGATGAGAATCCCGAACCCAATATGGCGATGTTTTGCTTCATTTTTGTTTAACAAACTTAATTTTTTTTTGAACAAAACACCACTTACTTTTCAACTTTGGCTATTTTTTAAGATTTTCCAGTGCCTGTTCCAATTCTGGAATGCTTTGAAGCAATTTTATATTCGGGCTGAGGAGTGATGGATCACACGATTTGATTTTGCTTCCCATGAGCCAAAGTTCACGTTTGTCAGACCTTTCAAACAAGGAATTGTAATTGTTGCAGAAGTCTTCTACACTTTCATCAGAGGGTTCAACGGTAAGGTAGGTCATGAACTGAATATCGTTGTGGTGGGTAATAATCTCTCTTAGACTTGATACGGCAATATTGCTGCCCAAGT
>JAWWCH010000278.1:0-3567 GCA_033720575.1 Marinirhabdus sp. | reverse complement strand
GCTACCCTTATCGAGAACCTACAAACCGCGTCTTAAGGAAACCTTACTTGACAGTCCGAAAGCCTCCTAATTGCTTCAATTTTTAATGTTACCATTTGCGTTGTTCATGCGTAACCCCGAACCATTGTAGTTGTACTTCATGACAGAAAACCTGTAACTAGTGACATATACATGGGTAGTACTTTGATTTTCAGTTGCTATACAATAGATTAGATTTCACATAAACGAAATTGATTCACTCAAAACCATCAAATGAAGTATTCACCCTCACGCCCCCAATTGCATCTTATCAGCTCCCCACCAAACCAAAACGTCCAGCACTTAAGCGCTACCGAAAATCAATTCGTTGATCTTCGGTTGTTGGTTCCAGATGCATCACCACGGATGTTTCAAAAAAATGACAACATCAGGTATCTCAACAAAGAAACCAGAACATTGAAAAAGGTACGTGGTTTTATCGCCGTTTGCCAACGATGGGAAAAAGAGCTTTTCCAATTGGGAATTACAAAGGAAAAGCTAGAATCTATAACAGAGCAAGAAGAAAATATCATTCAGCAAATTGCCAACGGGCAACAAACGAAAGACATTGCAGAATCCCTGTTTATATCAGAGCATACGGTTCAGACCCACAGGAAAAACATCAATAAGAAATTAGGGATAAGTTCAGCGGTTACCCTCGTCAAGGTTTCCATGTTGTTATCCTTATCGAAAGGGTAAAGTCCGCATATTTATTTGTATTTATCAAACCATGCTAAGGTATGAGCTACCTTGGTAATGAGATTACTTGGTCGAGCCGCAATACCATGTGATGCCTCAGGGATTTCTACCAAAACCGTCTCAATTTTACGCAATTTTAAAGCGTGGTACAATTGTTTTGCTTCACTAGGTGGTGTTCTTAAATCATCCATTCCCACCATCACCATTGTAGGTGTTTGTACATTGCCTACCAATGACAAGGGGGAGAATTTCCAATAATTTTCAAAATTTTCCCAAGGCTGACCAGGATACCTTGAATTCGCATAACCGTAATAATTATCGGCTACCAGGGTCTTACTGATCCAATTCACCACAGGCTTAGCTACAACAGCTGCTTTAAATTCGTTCGTTTTGCCGATAATCCAAGCGGTCATGATACCACCCGCACTTCCACCGGTAACATAAAGCCGTTCGGCATCTGCTACTCCTCTATTCACTAATTCATGCACCCCATCCATCACATCATTGTAGTCCTGACCCGGGTAATTATTATAGAGCAAATTTCCAAATTCTTCGCCGTAACTGGTGCTACCGCGTGGATTCGGATAAAATACCACATAGCCCGCTGCCGCGTATAACTGAATTTCAGCAGCGAAGTGCGGTCCGTAATTCAATATCGGTCCACCGTGGTTTTCCACCAGTAACGGATAGGATTTTGCTGAATCATAGTTTGGCGGATAGACCACCCAGCCCTGAACCTTACGATCATCAAAAGTAGAGCTATACCAGAGCTCTTCTACCTTTCCCAAATTACGATAGGCCAACACATCTTCGTTCAACTGAGTGATGGTTTTCCGTTGTTTCTTATTCACAATAGCCAAATCTGAAGGTCTATCGGTTTTTGATTGGGTGTATGCAATCATCCCTTTATCGCTCACCGAAAAACTACCACTGGCGTATGGTCTTCCCAAGGAAGTTCCCCCTACGTCTGAGACCAGCTCAGTGAGGGTTCCATCCAAACTTAAATAGCCCAATTTTGTAAGGCCTAAGTCGTTGTATTGCACATACAATCCTTTGCTGTTCGCATCCCAAAGAGCGCTCGAAATACTTCGATCCAAATTCGCTGAAATGGTCTTTTTTTCTTTACCGTCGGGCGAAAGAATATGCAACTTGCTGGTTTGGTAGGTTTGTACCTTATCCAAATAACCAATGACGGCCACATGTTTTCCGTCGGGCGAAACTTCTGGAGAACGATCAGGCCCCGGACTTTCGGTCAATTGGTCTATGGCGCTAGTTTGGGTATGCACACGATATACTTCGCTATTTCTAAAATCGTATTCCCAATTTTCGTTCCTGTTGGCCGAAAAATAAATATGGTTTCCATCAGGAGACCAAGACAGGTTGCTGCCATGGTTAAAATTGCCTTCAGTGAGCTGACGGGGGGCCCCGCCTTCCGAAGAAATCGTAAAAATATGTGTAAAGCCAGGACTTAAATATCCGGCTCCATCAGCTTCATGTTTCAAACGGTCTGTTATTCGTGGGGCTTTTGCCCATTCGGCACCTTTGGGCTTGGACGGCATGGTTGCCAACACAGGAGCCTTGGCATTCACTTTCATCGTAAAAGCCAGCTGTTTTCCGTCTGGAGACCATGCAATGTTCGACGGACTGTTCTCCAGCTGTGTGAGTTTCGCCATCGCACCATTTCTCAACCAATAGACGTAAATTTCACTTCCTTCCCCTTCGCTGCTCACAAAAGCAATGCGTGATCCGTCGGGCGACCAACGTGCTGAGCCTTCATTCACTTCCCTTGATGTCAATTTGTAATGTTGTATACCATCGGAAGACACCATCCAAAGATTACCTTTGGAACGATCTTTCATGATATCGAATCCCGTGCGTCTGTAGACCACCATTTCGCCATCAGGGGAAATCTGCGGATCGGCAGCGTATTCAAGCTGAAACACATCCAAATATTCAAAGGGTTTTTGGGTTTGTGAAAATGCCATCAAAGACAACATGCATACGGATATGAGAAGTAATTTCGAAAATTTCATAGGTGCTTATTTTGAAATCTAAAGATAAGGAGTTTGGCACGGGATTGAAACCCAACCGGCCATAAAAAAACCCCTCTCATGCCGAAAGGGGTTCTAATTGATTTGTAGAAACGATTAACGTATCAACTTTTTGTATTTGATGCGCTTCGGAAGCAAATCGCCACCCAATCGCTTCTTTTTATTTTCTTCATACTCACTGAATCCGCCTTCAAAGAAATACACCTGGCTATTGCCTTCAAACGCCAAAATATGCGTACAGATTCGGTCTAAGAACCAACGGTCGTGGCTGATGACAACGGCACAACCTGCAAAGTTTTCCAAACCTTCTTCCAAAGCACGGAGGGTGTTCACGTCCAAATCGTTCGTAGGCTCATCCAGAAGCAAGACATTGCCTTCTTCCTTTAAAGTCATGGCCAAATGCAAGCGGTTTCGCTCACCTCCAGACAACTTAGAGACCTTCTTGTTCTGTTCGCTACCACTAAAGTTAAATCTGCTCAAATACGCGCGAGAATTCACTTGCTTCCCTCCCATCATGACCAATTCTTGGCCGTCACTAAAGTTTTCCCAGATCGTTTTATCAACGTCGATGTTACTATGACTCTGATCTACATACGCGATTTTGGCGGTTTCTCCCACGGTAAAGTTGCCTTTGTCAGGTTCAATCTCGTCCATGATCATTTTAAAAATGGTGGTTTTACCTGCACCATTCGGACCGATAATCCCGACAATACCCGCCTGCGGCAACTTAAAATTCAAATCTTCATACAACAACTTGTCTTCAAAAGCCTTGCTCACATTGGTGGCTTCAATCACATTG
>JAWWCH010000277.1:0-3590 GCA_033720575.1 Marinirhabdus sp. | reverse complement strand
GCTCTTCTACCCTGTCTGGTGGTGAGGCCCAACGAATCAAATTAGCCTCGTTCCTCATCAAAGGGAACACCAAAGATAAAGCCTTGTTCATTTTTGACGAACCTACTACAGGCCTACATTTTCACGACATTAAAAAATTGTTGGCCTCGTTTTACGCGCTCTTGGAAAATGGACATACGGTGATCGTCGTTGAACACAACCTAGATTTGATAAAATGTGCTGATCATGTGATTGATCTCGGACCTGAGGGCGGAAACAAGGGTGGACAAATCGTGGCACAAGGATCTCCTGAGGAAGTTGCCAAGAGCCAAATATCAGTAACTGCACCCTACTTAAAAGAAAAATTAGGGTAGACTAGAAGCCAACGCACTCAAATTATTCGGTTCAGTGAAACGTTCATTGTAATACACAGAATAAAGCAACTATACTTTTGTCTGCCTCCCCTTAAATTTCTGTGTTCACGGTACATTAGATCGTTAATGAACTGTCGTAGCTAAAGATTAATTTCTAAACAAATAATAATCTGTGTCGATTTTTGGCACGATGATTGGTTCATGTATCCTGACCGTGATGATGAATGTGAAAAATGAAGAAGGTCACAATTTAGATTACAATTTTATCTTATAGTTTTTTTGGTTGGTTAGTTAACCCGTGATTTTCAATCTTGAAGTCGCGGGTTTTTTGTGGAGGTCATTTCTTGAAAACCACGAAAAATAGGGCATTTCAAATTTTGGCACGGTGCTTGTAACATTCTAAACAAATGTATAAGCTGACCAAAAAAGTTAAAGCAAGTACAACCTAAATTTGAAAGTATGAAAAAGTTAATTTTAATGTTCTGCAGTATGTTTCTCTTCACAGTTGTGGCTTCGGCCAACAACAATGTGGTTGAAGAAACTACGTTGAATGCGTACGATGGTAAATCGTATATCTTTATTGAAGGAGCCGTAGAATTTTCGGTATTTCCTGATGGTCAGTTCGATTTTGTTTATGTTGGTGGCAACAGAGGCGAAAATATAAGTGTGAACGTAAATACACCTGGTGTGAGTGTATCGTACAACTCTGGATACAATTATGAAATGTACGTTCAGTACGATGATTATGGAGCCGTGATCCAAGTTGAAGATGTTCCGATTTATTATGATGAATTCGGACGTATCATTCAGGCGGGTGACGTTGAGATTCGATACAACAATAGACGTATCGTGAATGTGGGTAGCCTTGTGGTACACTACAACAATTATGGTTATTTTTCACACTGTACAGGGTTCATTAGCCCATGGAATAGATATTATGTGTACAGACCATGGCACGTATATTATGTAGCTCCCGTTTTTAGCAGTTGCATTGTGTATGACTATCCGTATAGAAGATATTACAGTCCAGTACGATATAGCTGGAACTACCACAGAGTACATTATACTAGAGGGTACAACCGTGGGTATAGAAACGCAAGACGCGACTTCTATCGCCCAGGAAGTAGAATTCATTACCAGAATGGTAGAACCGCGATTAACAGAAGTTACAACCCGAACCGTAGAAACACTATGGTATCAAATTCTCGTGGCGGAAGAAATGCGACCGCTGCTGGTAGAACCGCTCGAAGTGACTCTAGAGGAAACCTAGCGCGTTCAAACGCTAAATCAGATAGAGGAACTATAAGCAAAGGACGCCCAACAGCAACTACGCAAGGGAATGTGTCGAAAGGAAGACCTGCCGGCGCAACGTCTAGAGGATATAGTAGTCGTGAAGATAAAAGAACTGCTTCAAAAGGACGACCTGCTACAACGACGCGCGGATCTGCGATTAAAGGCAGACCTAGTAGTTCCAATTCGAAAGGATACAGTAGCCGTGGCGGAAATAGAACGATGACGAAAGGTCGTCCAGCTACCAATGGTCGTTCAGTTCAGAAATCGCGAGATACACGTAGCTCGAGAAAAGCGGTGAGCCAAAGGGCTGATCGCAAATCGAGAGGAACAGTATCACAACGCAGCAGACGAGGTTCCACTCAGAAAGCAACGTCGCGAACTGCGCAGCGAAAGTCATCTTCAGTAGGAAGTAGAACCAGTACAAGTCGTTCAACTACTGCTAGAACTTCCAGGCCTGCACCTACAAGAAGCAGAGGAAGTGCTAGAACCTCAAGTCCTAGAAAAGGAAGAGGACAATAAAAATTTTTGGTTGGTTAGTTAGAAATCCCCCGGATTTGCGCAAGCAATGAACGGGGATTTCGTCTTTAAAGGGACTTTAGAATGTCCGCCATCTTTTGCGTCAAATTCTTGCGGCTAAATTTTGATACATTTACTGCGCTTGAGGGCACACCACCTTTTTTGTATAGATCATAGTAATATCCTATCTGTTGCTTCAATGCTACTTTTTCTGAAGGAGTAAAATACGTGCCGCTAGAGGTTTCATCCATGATTGGTTGTATGTCACTTCCCTGCGGTCCTATAG
Source organism: Marinirhabdus sp. (assembly GCA_033720575.1). Lineage (GTDB taxonomy): Bacteria > Bacteroidota > Bacteroidia > Flavobacteriales > Flavobacteriaceae > Marinirhabdus. Next base: position 1,142 of record JAWWCH010000277.1, on the reverse strand, counting down.
CTACAATAGGTCGTTTCGTTTGCACGTATTCAAACAATTTTCCTGGTATGATCACCCTCGTTTCTGGACTGTCTATTTCCAAAAGCAATAAAATCTGTGCGCTATTTTGCAACTGTAGTGCTTCCTTATGAGATACATATCCCATGTTTCTAATATTCGAAGTTAATCCAAAGGATGAAATACTATCCAAAATAGCATCTCCAATTACGCCTGCAAGCACAATTTCCAAATCGTCTTTAAACGTTTCCAATTCGTTTGCCAATTCAGCTAAGACTTCCCAAAGCACAAGCGGATTCCTATTACTTAGCAATGAACCAATATGGGCCAAAGAAAACTTTCGATCTCTTGTGACGGTAGCTTCCTTTGTAACTTCATAGCCATTGGTAATTAAATGAATAGGGGTTTGCGTGATGGTTTTGAACTCCTCTTTGGTTGACGGACTTGTAACGGTAATAGCATTGGCATGTTGTAGTACTTTCGCTTCCAGCCTTTTGTGTTTTTTCTTTGCAGCTTCCGTCAATCGCAATGACGCATGATAGTGAATGGTGGTCCAAGGGTCGCGGAAATCAGCCACCCATGGTAATTTCAATTCACGTTGTAACTGTAGACCAATAAGGTGTAAACTGTGTGGAGGCCCCGTAGTTACAATCGCATCTACTGGATTTTTCTCAAGATATGAGGTCAGAAATAAAACTGAGGGTTTCACCCACCCTACTCTCGCATCGGGAATAAAAAAGTTTCCGCGAATGTACAACAGAATCTTTTCAACAAACGACTGGTTTGATTTTGAAATGATGCCACTGCTCATCTCTTTGGTTTTCTTCTTGGAAAACCACTTCGCAAAACGATACGGCTCTTTTACGGGCTGACTTATTATTTCAACATCTTTCGGGACCTCAGAAACAAAACTGTCATCCTGAAGCGGATAATGTGCGTTTTCAGGAATATACACCACTGGTTCTATACCAAATTCACGGAAATACTTTACAAAATAGAGCCAGCGCTGAACGCCTGGCCCACCTGCAGGAGGCCAATAATACGTTATTATTAAGACGCGCTTCATTCTTCGTTTGTGTTTCTCTTCCTACGAAAGGTCAAAAACAAACCACCGAGAATGACCAATACCATCACCAGACTACTCG
>JAWWCH010000276.1:0-3594 GCA_033720575.1 Marinirhabdus sp. | reverse complement strand
GGAAAAAGCCATGAGCCATAAGGTTTTTGAAAATGAAGAAATTCGAAACATCTTTACAGCGCTTGGCGTCACCATCGGTACAGAAGACGATAGCAAAGCCTTGAATCTCGAAAAATTGCGGTATCATAAAATTGTGATCATGTGTGATGCCGATGTAGACGGAAGCCATATTGCCACGCTGATTTTGACCTTCTTCTTCAGATACATGAAAGATCTTATCGAGGCAGGCCACGTATATATAGCAACCCCACCACTGTATTTAGTGAAAAAAGGACAGAAGAAAGAATATGCTTGGAATGACAAAGAACGCGATGCCTTGAACGAACAATTTGGTGGTAGTGCAAGCATTCAGCGGTACAAAGGTCTTGGGGAGATGAACGCCGAACAGTTGTGGGACACAACCATGAATCCGGAGTTTAGAACCCTTCGCCAGGTAACCATAGACAACGGAACTGAAGCAGACCGTATCTTCTCGATGCTTATGGGAGATGAGGTGCCGCCACGTCGGGAATTTATCGAAAAGAATGCCGTCTATGCGAATATAGACGCCTAAAATTCATTCTAGAATACAACAACCTGCGCGTGTTTATCACCCGCAGGTTTTTTTGTGCTCCAAATTCCGAACTATATTACCAGATTCAGATTTTAACCCTTTGTTATCATGAAATCTAGCACAAGAATCGTATTTTTGTGCCTGGTTTCCAAAGGAGACATCAACCATTCAAATAATCTAAAAAATAAATCGAGAGATGAAAGTAACTGTTGTAGGAGCAGGTGCTGTAGGTGCAAGTTGTGCCGAGTACATTGCCATTAAAAATTTTGCAAGCGAAGTTGTATTGTTAGACATTAAAGAAGGGTATGCCGAGGGGAAGGCAATGGACCTCATGCAAACGGCTTCCTTAAATGGTTTCGACACCAAAATAACGGGTTCAACCAGCGATTATAGCAAAACCGCAAACAGTGACATCTGTGTTATTACCTCCGGAATTCCGAGAAAACCAGGGATGACGCGTGAGGAATTGATCGGGATTAATGCCGGTATTGTAAAGTCGGTTTCTGCAGACTTGATCAAACATTCCCCCGACACCATCATTATCGTGGTGAGTAATCCGATGGATACCATGACGTATCTCGTTCACAAAACCACCGATCTTCCTAAAAATCGAATTATCGGTATGGGTGGTGCTTTAGACAGTGCACGCTTTAAGTATCGTTTGGCAGAAGCGCTTGAAGCGCCAATTAGTGATGTAGACGGAATGGTAATTGGCGGTCACAGTGATAAAGGTATGGTGCCTTTAACACGATTGGCAACTAGAAACAGTGTGCCTGTTACCGAATTTATAAGCGACGAACGCCTAGATCAAGTGCGCGAAGACACCAAAGTAGGAGGGGCAACCTTGACCAAACTTTTGGGAACTTCTGCATGGTATGCGCCAGGAGCTGCGGTAAGCGGACTCGTACAAGCAATTGCTTGCGATCAGAAAAAGATATTCCCATGTTCTGTTCTTTTGGACGGTGAATATGGATTGAAAGACCTATGTATCGGTGTACCAGTGGTACTTGGTAGAAACGGTATTGAAAAGATTGTTGAAATTGAATTGAACGATGCCGAAAAAGCACATATGAAAGAAAGTGCCGAAGGGGTAAGTGCAACCAACGGATTGTTGGAGCTGTAAATCTATCGGTTCAAAACATGTAAACCCATTTTGCTATACCGGCAGGATGGGTTTTTTTGTGCTTTTTTCGAAACAAAAAATACAGGAACCGCTCTCTTAATAATTTATCAACCAATGGTTAAACCAATTGATTTTTGAAATATCTTTATTCTATGATAATTCCATATGCCTATGAGAAATTGAAGCCAGAGTGATCTGAGAAATGCGAATATTTTAAGTGTTTTTTAATCAATTTTTTTAACTATGAAACGAATATACAAATCAATGGCGCTTGTATTTTTTTGTATGAGCTTTATGATCTCTTTTAATGGATTGGCTCAAGATGACGAAATCTTTGAAGTAGATGATGTCAGTGATGGGCTTACCTATTTGACAGTGGATGGGGTGCGATTCTTCATTATGGAAGGCGACAGTCCCGTTGAAGTAGAATTAGACTATTTCAAAACGAAATGGGAAGCGCAACTTTTGGATGAAGAGGGCGAAGCCGTCGTTCTAGAAACGTTTATGATTATGCGGAGCGAACTTGATGCTGACGAAGTGACCTATATGCTTAAAGCCATGAGTGCAGATGGTATCGTTGAGATGGGTGAATTCATACAACCACAAAGTAGCCTCAAGAATCCTAATATCATTCCGGCAAATGCCTATTTGGTGATCGATTGATCCCTGGGTATAGCACCTCTCGTTGTGCTAAAACGTAAGAATAATGAAATGAGCCTGATAACAAATGGATGGTATCAGGTTTTTTATGTTTTAAAAGGACGTAAAACAGGGCTATTTTTTTATATTTGGCGCGTGAATCTGAAATGGTACATCTCATTTATGGTCTGTGCCCTAACTTTGTTAGGGGTAACCAATGAACGTTCGGTCCTGCCGAACCAAGAAATCGTACTGCATTTTGAAAATGGCTCTGATGCTACTCACGAAGCAGAAGAAGCTTTGCGTTCAATTCGCGAAAAACTCCGACATATCGGGGTGAGCGATTTGCAGGTCACCGCAACTATGGATGGGTCTGTGCGCATCACCTATTATAGTAATGCAGATGTTGCAGCGGTAAAAGCACTGCTCAACCAAGATCAAACCTTTGCTGTTGATCACACTGCTTTTGAGGCTACATCGCCAATTGATGTTCCTGAAAACGGCTCAGATCAGGACTACGAATTCAATGTTAGCGAAATTTCAACCCAATCTGAGAACGGCCTCGGCTTCAACGGAATCCTGCTCGATCAAAAATCGGTGCATGACCGTTATACCTACCCCATCGTTTATTTGGGAACGGGAAATGCATCTTACAGCCGCCTTCAAAAGCAAGTTGCCGCACGCGTAGCTTGCTATTCGGATACAACAATACGAACCGATAGGGCTTCCTATCAAATTCCAGAAGTTCGGGCAGGCCCGATAGCATAAGGGATTTAAATTTTCCCAATTCTTCGTATTGAAGGAGCATTTCCTAGCAGAACTGTTTCCTTCATTCCACTATTTTCAAAATCAAAATTCAATTACATATACTAATTATTGAATGAGACCTTTTAAAAGGTACGTTCGATATAAATCAACAAAAAATGCAAAACAAAGGACTCATTACCGTCTTTGCAATTCTCTTCGGAATTGTTAGTTTGTACCAATTATCGTACACCTATATCGCCGTTGGCGTAGAAGACGATGCGAAGGCATTCGCACAAGCAAAATATCCAGAAACCGAACCGGCCAAAAGAGCAGATGCCGAGTCGAATTATCTTGATTCTGTGGCCAATCAGCCGCAAATTCTCGGGATAGACTATAACACAGCGAAAGAAAAAGAGCTGAATAAAGGTCTTGACCTTAAAGGGGGTATTAACGTGATTCTTCAGGTATCAGTAAAAGATATCTTGAAAGGATTGGCAAACAATACCAAAGACCCGGCCTTCAACCAAGCACT
>JAWWCH010000275.1:0-3597 GCA_033720575.1 Marinirhabdus sp. | reverse complement strand
TTAGTATCGGTGATCGTAGTACTTCCAATATCGAATCTATTCTTGGTTACCTCAATAGCCGTGTTATCATCCAAGTTGAAGTCAGTATTTAAAAATGGAATGCGCAGCCCGCTCTCTTCCAGATTGAAAAGACCGATGATATCAGGCGATTTATAGCTTCCGCTTACTCGAGCATTTCCAGACATCAATCCTCGAATGTCTGTGATGACGTCGGCACCAAAAGGACTAAAGGCTTGCATGTTGAAGTCATTTAGATTCACATTCAAGTTAATCTGTGGGTTCTGTGGCGCAACATCAATCTCACCTTTGGCCGTAATAGATTCCACATTGTTGTTTACCAATCGCGTATCTATGGTATATCGGTCAAGTGTTTCATTTCCAGAAACATCTAAAGTCAAGTTTCCGAAATACACATCATTGATATCAATATCATCAATGGTGACGGTAGAATTTGGATAATATGCCCCATTTTTCTGAAGGAAATCCAATTTTCCATTCACGATCCCCTTTAAGCGCAAGCTGTCTACCGGCGGCACGATATTCCCAATATTCACATCCCGGAAACGCACTTTCAAATCCTTATAGGTAGAATCGCGCAGGACCCCGGCCATTTGTATGTATTCATTGTCATGATTCAACACCAATGAATCAATTTGAACCGTTTTAAAGTTATCGTCAAACGTTACCTTGTTCAAGTTATTATTTTCTTCGTTGATATACCAGACGTTGTCTTTGTAAGTGATATCCGACTTCTTAACACCTACTACCGATTTACCTTCCGGATTGATAGTATGGTAGAGTGAAAGATTGAAGAGATCTTCTTTTTCTTTTCCACCCTTGAATTCTGAACGCACAAACAGCGTGTCGTTTATGGTTTTATTGATCAGGTCGATTTCGGTTAGATTATACACTCCCGTATACACCGAATCTACTGAAACATAGGTATTGAAAAGTGGGTTGTCATTATCTACCTGAACATTCACGTTGCCAAAGTAGTTTTTATACAGTAAAAGCTCAGGGCTGCGGAAATCGAGTTGGAATTTAGATTCATCTGAGGCCACAGAGCCCTTTACTTTGGTGTTTTCACCCAATTGCAGTTCTGGCACAAAAACGTCTACAATTTTATTATAAATTTCGAATTCGTAGTTGAGATATTGATTGGTTGTGACCTCGGCTGGGATGTAATTGGTATAAATACTGGCAATACTGTTCTGGAACAAATTTGGGATATCTTCAATCAAAAATTCTCCTGAAATCTTACCATCAATAATATCGGGCGACTGAATCTCAATGGTGCGTACGGGCCCATCAAAGGTTGAGGTGATCAAGAAATCATTAAAGTAAAAGTCTTTGGTCGCTGTTTGATAGAACGTTTGTACAAACTCAAGCGTTCCCACCATATCATTGACATTAGTACCATCCATGTCCATGATGACTCTACCTGCAAACACCGACACGCTATCCCTTTTAAATAAATTCAGTTTGTTCAATTCGGCATATTCAATATCGGCTTCAAAATCGTATTGGTTATATTCTTTAGAAACGTCAACCAATCCATTGAACTCCATCTTCAAATTAGGATCGTTGATCACTAAGTCACCATCAAATATAGGATTCTTCAATCGCCCAGAAACCGTGATGTTTTTATACGTATATCCTTCAAAATTAAAGGAAGAAATAGTTCCCGACACCTGAGTATTCACAGTATTCTGTGAGAATCCGCTTCCATCAAATTTTAGATTGGCCGTCATTCGACCCAAAGAAGTCGTTCCCGCCAATTTCCCTAAATTAAAACTCTTAAGAACGGCATCTCCTTTGTAGGTGGCGAAGTCGATATTGTCAATATTATCCATAGCCAAATCAACTTCAGCACTACCCACTGCTGTGGTTAGGTTGCTCTTGGTATTCAATTGCTTTCGAGTGACTTTGGTATCTCCAATAAACGTTACGCTTCCTAGGTCTTTGAGTTCATTAGGTAACACATCGCCAAGAATGTTCGGCATAAACCTTCTCAGTTCATAATAGCTGGTTCTAATGGTATGATCATTTGCCGTGATTGCAAAATTCTCGGCATCCATCACATTTTCAACGCTATAATTCCCGTAAATCTGAGTGTCAGCCACACGCAATTCAGTTTCAGTAAACGTAAAATCGTTCATGGTTCCCTGGAAAATCCCATCGACGTAAATGGTAAGATCGTCTCCAAATTCATTATAAAAAGTGTTGATGTCATTGGTTGCAATAGTGGTTTCATCAAAAGTGGCATCGATGGTGACCCCATTGGTGAAGTCTCCCAATCCTCCCTCTCCGTATGTAAAGACCAAATCCCCTTTTAACCTAGAGTTATTGGTTTGCAGATCTAAATCTGCCAAAGTCATAGCCTCTTCAGTGTACGAGAAATCAACTACCGCATCTTTAATGGTAAAACCTCGTTCAGCCTGCAAGGAGAGGGATTGCACTTGGGCTTCCACATTAGGTCCGGTAATTTTGAAGTCTTCTGCAATTAGATTAACGTCTTGCAAAAACAAAATGGTGGGCGAATCTAGATTTTCATCAATGATCTTCACCGTACTGTTTTTAAGTTCAACATCATTACTGAACATGGTAAAAGGCTTCACCTGAGTCGTATCGCCCGTATTGAATTTCTCAGAAAATAAATACAGGTTATCGCTGCGCTCTCCCTTATAGGTTTTCACATACAACTTTGCTTTATCTAGGGAAATGTCGCCGAAGCCCAAGTCGCCTCCTATAAGATTGCTAAAGCTCAATATATTGGTCTGCAACTGCTTTGAATAAATCAGAGTGTCTTCGTGATGATCGTTGATGAGCACTTCCCGTATATCTACTTCACCTTTCCAGTTAAGCCCCAACCTATCGATATTGATGTCGGTGCCGTAGGTTTCATTTAAGTTATTGGTAACTTTTTTCGCAACATAGGTTTGTACCGAAGGAATGGAAAAAATGATGATAATAGTGAGCAATAGCAATACAAAGATTACAAACCCACGCACTATTATTTTCCTTAATTTTTTGATACGATTTTAATGTTTTAATTTTGACGTTCAATAGATATGCCAACTTCGCTTTGAAAACAGAAAATTGCTACATCCTCGGTATTGAATCATCTTGCGACGATACCGCTGCCGCTATTATTAACAACGGCTCGGTGCTCAGTACTATTGTTGCCACACAAGAAATACATACCGAATACGGTGGTGTTGTTCCTGAGTTGGCTTCGCGTGCACATCAGCAAAATATTGTCCCTGTTGTACACCAAGCATTGCGCAAAGCAAATATCGACAAAAATCAGTTACAAGCCATAGCCTTTACAAGTGGTCCTGGACTCATGGGTTCACTTTTGGTAGGCACCTCATTTTCAAAGTCTCTGGCCCTCGGATTAGGTGTTCCGCTTATTGATGTAAACCATATGCAAGCCCATATTTTGGCACATTTCATTAAAGCTGAAGGACAAACCGCACCTAACTTTCCGTTTATCGCCTTAACCATAAGTGGTGGGCACACTCAAATCGTTAAAGTGACCGACTATTTTGAAATGGAAATTATTGGTCAGACCATAGACGATGCTGTGGGAGAAGC
>JAWWCH010000274.1:0-3600 GCA_033720575.1 Marinirhabdus sp. | reverse complement strand
TACCACCAAATGGCACGAAGCCTTTTATATTGCGCAGCAATTGTATGAAATTCCGAAGGCGTTCAGCTTTCCAAATCCGATGGGAAAAGATGAGGAAATCATTGCCAATAGTAAAAAACCGGAACAACTTTGGGAGAGCGACTTACATATAGAACGCAAAGAAAACACCCTTCAACTCATCAAATATTCGCAAAGATCGGAAGGTTTTGGGAGTAGTGTCACGATTAGCAAAGCGGGTGACCTGATGAAAATTGAGTATCGTACAGTAGCCGATTAAGAGCGTAAGTGATTGATATCAGTCAATTCTTACAAGGTATGCGTATTTTTAATATCTTTAGAGAGCAATGTGAGCATTTCTTGTCATGAGAACGTTCAATAATCCCTTAAAAGATGAAAAAAATCTTACTTTTTTTGGCAGTTCTCTTAAGTTTTCAATGCTATGCGCAAACGACGCTCATACCTGATCAGAATTTCGAAAACTACTTAGTTAGTGAAGGTATTGATACTGATGGTGTCGTGAATGGTGAAGTAGCCACCGCAGATATTGTAGGAGTGACGGAGCTATTTCTGCAAGAACTTAACATTGAAGATCTTACGGGAATCGAAGATTTTATTGCTTTGGAAGTTTTAGACTGTTCTTTCAATTTAGAGTTATCTAGCCTTGATATTTCAAACAATATAGCGTTGCGTGAATTGGATATGCAATTCTGTGACATTTCTAGTATGGATTTCTCAACCAATGTCAATGTAGAATATCTCTATCTTGCCCACAACAATTTAACAAGCTTAAGTTTTACCAATAATCCAGCGCTGGAGACATTGATCTGTGGAAACCCTCAGATAGATGTTGGACCGTTCAATCAAATTTCAAGCCTCGACCTCAGTGGGGCTCCTAACGTATTGAATTTAGATGTTTCGTACATGTTTACGGATATTAATCTTGATTTCATGCAAGTTCCATTATTAGAATCTTTCAGTGGTCGTTATTGTGCATTCAACGATCTTGATTTTTCACTCCTAGAAAACTTAACTACCTTATTTTTGGGTGGAACTGCTCAGATGGGGCAAAGCAACAATTTCAGTATCATCGACCTTGAAAATAACCCCAATCTTCAAGAAGTAGATGTTGCAATTACTGGGGTTTGGCAACTCAACCTACAGAATGGAAATAATACTATTTTAACAGAAATGCGGGCTTCCCCAAACGATGACTTATATTGTATTTTGGTGGATGATGGAGCAGCGGCTTATAACGGTGATTTTCCATATGGAAATTGGGAAATACCTCCAACAGCGACTTGGGGAGAAGGTTATTGTGAAATGGGAGTAGAAGAATTTTCGTCAGCATTGGTGTCATTGTATCCGAATCCCGCTACCGAATTATTACGGATTGACACGTTAGACAATATACCTCAATCAGTCGAAGTATATTCAGTTGAAGGAAAACTAATTTTAGCTCCTGAATTAAACGATAGTGCAATCGATATTTCTAGCCTTGCTTCTGGTTTTTATGTCTTGAAAATTTATTTCGACACCAATTTTTCTACAGCTACATTCGTTAAACAATAGGGCTACTACTTGATATGGCTAACCCTTAGTGTATTCACCATTCCCTTATCGGCAATGGGCATGGCTGCTAGGTTGATCAAGTAATCGCCTTTTTCAACAAAACCTCGTTCGTGAGCAATTCGGTTTACATCATCTACGGTTTCATCAGTACTCACAAACTTGTCGTAATAAAACGAAGAAACACCCCAAAGTAAGTTAAGACGTGATAGAATGCGGCGATTGCTGGTGTATACCAAAATATGCGCATCGGGTCGCCATGCTGAAATCTGAAAAGCCGTATAACCACTATTGGTCAAAGTACATATCGCCTTTGCCGAAATCTCATTTGCCATTTGTGCAGCGTGGTAGCAAACCGACTTCGTTATATAGCGATTGGTTCGTATATGTGGCGGCTCATGCGGAACGTTGATGAGGTTTGAATTTTCAACACGCTTACAGATATTTGCCATGGTTCTGATTACTTCCACAGGATACTTTCCTACGGAAGTTTCACCCGAGAGCATCACGGCATCGGCGCCATCCATCACACTGTTGGCAACATCGTTCACCTCTGCTCTGGTTGGCGTTAACGAACTGATCATAGTTTCCATCATTTGCGTTGCGATGATGACAGGAATTCGCGACCGTTTTGCTGTGAGAACCAATTCTTTTTGGATAAGCGGCACTTCTTCCGCAGGCACCTCAACGCCCAAATCGCCGCGAGCCACCATGAGCCCATCACAATAGGCCACAATTTTATCTATATTCTTGACCGCTTCCGGCTTTTCTATTTTAGCGATGATCGGAATTTTATATTCGCTGTGTGCTTCAATAAGGCTTTGAAGTTCTTTCAGGTCTTCCGCATGACGCACAAACGATAACGCAATCCAATCTACCTGCTGCTCAATGGCAAAAACCGCATCTTGTTTGTCTTTCATGGTTAATGCCGGTAAAGAGATATTGGTATTTGGAAGGTTGACCCCTTTTCGAGAACGCAGCGGTCCGCCTTGTATCACTTTGGTTTCTACTGTGTCTTTTTTATTTGTTTTCAACACTTCGAACATCAGCTTACCGTCATCTAAAAGGATGCGCTCACCAGGTTTTACATCCTTTGGAAAGTTATCGTAATTCATGTATACCCGAGATGCCGTGCCTTCAAACTCCTCACCGGTGCAAAAACTAATGGTATCCCCTGGTTGCACGATCACTTCCTCCTTCATAACTCCCACTCTTAATTTTGGGCCTTGTAAATCACCGAGAATAGCAACCGCGGTTTGTAATTCGTCTCCCAATTCCCGAATCATTTTTACCCGCTCTTTGACGTCGTCATAATCGGCATGTGAAAAATTAATACGGAACACATCTACTCCAGCGAGTATCATTTCCTTCAAGGTGACTCTATCGGAAGTTGCGGGCCCAAGTGTGGCTACTATTTTAGTTCGTTTCGTTTTCGGCATTAGTCAAATATTAAATTATCTTTCGATTTCAGTTGGTCGGTTTCTATGGTATAGGCAGAGATTACTTGGTTTATTTCATTGATTTGCATTAACAATTTTCGCAGCGGAATAGCGTCGTAGTCTGATGTGATTTTCAGCAGGAAATCAACTTTCTTTAATTCAGGAATCAAATACTTTGTCACCATATCTTCGGTAGTACCATCGCCGAATAAATTTCCACTTGCTACGGTATGGGCAAGCATGGTCTTACACTTGTTTGCCACCAAATCGTAGGTGGTATAGTGCGTTTGATCTTCAAATTGAAACAACGGAAACGTAATTTCTAATCCGTCATTGGAATAATCGACATCGGTTCTGCGCCTTTGCAGTCGCAAATGCACCAATTGGTTCAGAAGGAATGCCATCTTATAAGCTTCCTCGCTACAATGTATAGCGATTAAAGCGAATTCTTCCTTTACATCATCTTCTAGTATCAGCTTATAGTGCGCCATAAGTTTCAAAAATACCCCAACAATCATTCAATTTCACCCGAAAATGGGTCAAACTGATCATATACACATAGAAATGCTAAGGTAACGAACCTTTTAGGAATGCT
>JAWWCH010000273.1:0-3608 GCA_033720575.1 Marinirhabdus sp. | reverse complement strand
TGAATCGTAACATTCAATGTGTTTTTGGTCGGTGTTCATATATATTGACAGGGTTAATTGTGGTGCTCTCAATGAGTGCCTGTGGAATCAAAAAATCACTTGCTGATCGTCCAGACCTATCTCGCTATGCAGCCGATGTGCCTGAGCGTGTACAAGTAAATGATTCTACTTTCACTTTGGGCGTTAATTCGCTCACCAAAAATAAATATGGCCTTTGGGAATTGTATGTTTCCGGTAATCCCTTGGAATTAGGGAAAGCGAACGGAAGTTTAACTCGCGAGTTGTATTACAAACAGGAAAAAGTGTTTTTGGAAAAGGTAGAATCGTTAGTGCCGTCTGCAGGACAACAACGATTTTTGACCAATTTCTTGAAGTGGTACAATCGGAAGATGTACAAACATGTTCCCGAGGAGTATAAAGCAGAACTCTACGGAGTTTCTCGATATGCGTCAGACGACTTCAACACCCTTGCCACGCCCTATTTGCGATCCTTATATCTGCATGGAGCCCATGATATCGGGCATGCACTGCAAGATCTCATGCTCGTGGGTTGTACCAGTTTTGCCGTCTGGGATGAAAAAACAGAAGATGGGAAGCTGTTGGTGGCAAGAAATTTTGACTTCTACGCCGGCGACGCATTCGCAGAAGAAAAGATCATTGCTTTTGTTCAGCCCGATAGCGGCCATCCGTTTATGAGTGTAACCTGGGGCGGGTTTATTGGTGTGGTTTCCGGCATGAACAATCAAGGGCTCACCGTGACCATCAATGCGGGAAAATCAAAAATACCACTCGTGGCAAAAACACCTATTTCCATCGTAACACGAGAGATTTTACAATATGCCTCAACCATAGATGAAGCTATTGCCATTGCGAAGAATAGAGAAGTTTTTGTGAGCGAATCCATTCTGGTAGGGTCTGCTAAAGACCAACGGGCCGTGGTCATCGAGGTGTCGCCGAGCGATTTTGGTGTCTATGCTTTGGAAAACAATTCGCAGCTGGTCTGTGCAAATCATTTTCAAAGTGAAGCATTTGCAGATGACCGAAGAAACATGAAAACGATTGAAGAAAGTCATACAGCCTACCGGTTTGATCGTATGGAAGAATTGTTGGCTTCCGAAGACAAAGTGAATCCAACAGAAGCAGTAGCTATTTTGAGAAATACTGACGGATTGAACGGTACGCCTATCGGGTATGGAAACGAAAAGGCCCTCAATCAATTGCTCGCTCATCACGGAATTGTGTTTCAGCCAGAAGATCAAAAAGTATGGGTTTCAGCCCATCCCTATCAGATGGGAGCATTTGTGATGTATGATTTAGATGAGGTTTTCAACACAACCGCAACGTTGCCAAGGATAATTTCAATGGCCAATGAAACAGAGACCATTTCGGCTTCACCCTTTTTGCAAACAAAAGCATATCGCGATTATGAGCGGTATAGAAGCCTCGAAACCCAACTCAGTGCTCAAATTGAAACGGAGACTTTTAGTGATCCGGCCATAGCTGAAGATGTGATTGACCTAAACCCTAACTATTGGAAAGCCTATTATTTGTCGGGGCGCTATTATTTTGAAACAGCCCAATTCGGGAAAGCTGCAGAAAGGTTTGCGCTAGCCGCACGAAAAGAAATACCTTCGCAAGATGAAGTAGACCTTGTGCAAAAGTATCTAAGGAAGGCTATACGAAAAGCAAAGCAATGACCGATATCTCCAGACATTCAAAAGTAGAAATACAATCCCTGCAGGATGAAAAATTAAGGGCTACCTTACACTATGTTTACAAAAATTCTGCTTTTTATTCGCGTGTCTATTCGGAAGCAGGTATCGATGTGTCTTCCATTCAGGGCATAGCAGATCTGCATCGATTGCCGCTTACTTCGAAAGACGATCTGCAACGACACAATGAGGCGTTTTTCTGTGTTCCGAAAGAACAATTTGTGGATTTGGTAACTACCTCAGGAACTTTGGGAAACCCCGTGACCGTAGCGCTCACCGAAAACGATCTTCAACGTCTAACCACGAATGAAGCTATGGCGCTGGCATGCGCAGGGATACAGAACACCAGTACCGTCCAACTCATGACTACCATAGACCGCCGGTTCATGGCCGGACTGGCCTATTTTATGGGACTTCGAGAACTAGGGGCTTCAGTGATACGCGTGGGTTCGGGCTTACCCGAATTGCAGTGGGATAGTATACAACGCTATCGGCCAACTCACATCATTTGTGTGCCTTCTTTCTTGCTCAAATTAATAGATTATGCCAAAACGAATGGTATAACACTTGATAGCTGCGGTGTAAAGGCGGCTATTTGCATCGGAGAACCTGTTCGAGATGAAGCCTTCGAACTAAACAGTTTAGGGAAAAAAATCAAAAATGATTGGGACATCAATTTATACTCCACCTATGCCGCTACCGAAATGCAAACTGCATTCACGGAATGCGAGATGCAACAAGGTGGGCATTTGTTGCCAGACCTAATTGTGGCTGAGATTCTTGATGAAAACGACCGGCCCGTGACGTCCGGTGAACCTGGCGAGCTGGTGATTACTACCTTGGGTGTGGAGGGGATGCCCCTCGTTCGTTTCAAAACTGGGGATATGGTACAGCTGCATTCATCGCCCTGTAGCTGTGGCAGGAATACGCCGCGATTAGGTCCGGTGATTGGCAGAAAACAACAAATGATAAAATACAAGGGCACTACAATTTATCCACCGGCTATGTACAATGTACTCGAAGATTTTAATAATATCGAGAGTTTTGTAATTGAAATAGATAGTAACGATTTAGGAACTGATGAAATCGTTCTTAAGGTGGTTTCTGAAGATATTTCGGAAGCCTTTAAGGAAGAGATCAAGAACCATTTTAGAGCTAAATTAAGGGTGAGCCCCTCTATAGAATTCACAACAGCTGATCACATCAAGGAACTACAATTTCCTAAGATGAGCAGAAAGCCTATCGTTTTCATAGATAAACGATAATCAACGGTTTTTGATCGGTACACTTTCTTGAAGCAAGCGCCAAGTATAGCCCGTAGTACTATTTTGATCTAGGTCAAAAACTGAGTAATAGCGCTTCATGTTCGACGGATTTTCAGGATCGACCACAATAGGATCCAGATTTTCAGGGTTATTGTCTTTATGAATGGAGAACCCATTTACAACGAGTTTCCACTGGTTGTTTCGAAGTACATACAAATAATACTTTGTGAAAACCGGATCTTTCAATTTAGACTTGACAAGTAATAGATCACGATCAAACTCATCAAACCGAAGCGATTCTAAGGAAGCGCCATAGGTTTTATCAATTACAATGGGCGGTACTTGCGCATCTTCAAATTTGATGGTGGTGGTGCCACGACGCCTATCAACCTTGTCAACAACGGCATAAAACGGTGTTTGGTCGGGCTTAAAATTGGCGGTTATAGCACCACTGGGTAATTTAGGTGCCTCTATAACCGGAATATCGTCTTTCGGAATGTTGATGATAGAGGTGTCTTCCTCGGTATTAGGCCCAATAATGTTTTTCGACTTCTTTTGGGGCGGAGCGCCACAACCTAAAAGTAGGCCAATGGCAGCGATAGCGACAACGTTCATAAAAACTTGGGGTTTG
>JAWWCH010000272.1:0-3610 GCA_033720575.1 Marinirhabdus sp. | reverse complement strand
TGAAAATGAGCAATATCATTGCTGCGGCCGAGATTACGAACGCAGACGCCATACATCCGGGGTACGGATTTCTTTCTGAAAATGCCAAATTCTCTAAAATCTGTGAAGAGCATAACATCAAATTCATTGGGGCTTCTCCAGAGATGATAGAGAAAATGGGGGATAAAGCCATGGCAAAAGCTACCATGAAAGCGGCAGGGGTGCCATGCGTGCCAGGGAGTGATGGGGTTATAGATACTTTTGAAAAGTGCAAGAAAATTGCCAAAGAAACGGGTTACCCAGTGATGCTCAAAGCTAGTGCTGGTGGCGGTGGAAAAGGGATGCGTGCCGTATGGAAGGAAGAAAACCTTCAAGCCGCATGGGAATCGGCAAGACAAGAAAGTAAAGCAGCCTTTGGTAATGACGATATGTATATGGAAAAGCTTATTGAAGAGCCTCGCCATATTGAAATCCAAATTGTTGGTGACAGCACCGGAAAAGCATGTCATTTGAGCGAACGAGACTGTTCTATACAGCGCCGACACCAAAAATTGACCGAAGAAACCCCAAGTCCGTTTATGACCAAAAAGCTCAGAAACGACATGGGAATGGCAGCCGTCAAAGCGGCAGAATATATCAAATACGAAGGCGCGGGTACGGTAGAGTTCTTGGTAGACAAACACCGAAATTTCTACTTTATGGAAATGAACACACGAATTCAAGTGGAACACCCCATTACCGAACAGGTGATTGATTTCGACTTGATCCGTGAGCAGATTTTGGTAGCAGCAGGAGTTCCTATCTCTGGAAAACACTATACACCAAATCTGCATTCTATAGAATGCCGTATCAATGCGGAAGATCCGTATAACGATTTTAGACCTTCGCCTGGTAGAATTACGACACTTCATGCGCCTGGCGGACACGGAATTCGTCTAGATACCCACGTATATGCTGGCTATGTGATTCCACCAAATTACGATTCGATGATCGCAAAACTTATTACTACGGCGCAGACCAGAGATGAAGCGATCAATAAGATGAAGCGTGCCTTGGATGAGTTTGTTATTGAAGGAATCAAAACCACTATTCCGTTCCATAGACAGCTCATGGACCATCCAGATTATGTTGCGGGGAATTACACCACAGCGTTTATGAACAACTGGCAGATGGCTCCACCTGAAGAAGAGTAGAAACTTGTATATCCTATATTTCATCCCAATTTCCAAAATAGTACCTTTGGATATTGGGATTTTTTACACACTAAAATGAATCTTTCATACTGGGAAGAACAAACTTGGCTCAAGAACATTGATGTGGCTATTATTGGTAGCGGTATCGTAGGATTGAATTGTGCCCTGTCACTGCAGCGACAAGCGCCGCATAAGAAAATTGTGGTTTTTGAGCGAGGTATGTTGCCAAGTGGAGCTAGCACCAAAAATGCTGGATTTGCCTGCTTCGGAAGTGTTTCAGAAATTTTAGAGGACTTAAAAACACATTCTGAAGACGAAGTGATTCAATTGGTGCGAGATCGTGTCGCTGGACTTCGCGTATTACGTGCAACGCTAGGGGATGATGCTATCGGGTATCAGCAACATGGAGGGTATGAAATCTTTACCAAAAATGACCGCACATTATTTGAAAAATGTGTGGCGAAACTTCCTGAAATCAATTTGTTGTTAAAAGAAGTGTTTTTAGGTAAAAACGAGGTGTTTTCTGTCAAAAACGATCCATTTTCCTTCAAAAATGCACAAGAACAACTCATTTTTAATCAATTTGAAGGACAGATTGATACGGGAAAAATGATGAAATCTCTACTTCAAAAATGTATAGAACTGGGAGTTTTGGTGTTAAATAGGGCCGAAATCACTTCAATTTCTTCCAAAAACAACGAAATATCGCTCAAAATCAATAATTCAGTAGAGATTCATCCAAAAAAGGTTGCGGTAGCCACCAACGGATTTGCCAATCAACTTTTAAATGAGGATGTAGCCCCAGCTCGAGCTCAAGTTTTAGTGACACACCCCATCCCAAAATTGCAAATTAAAGGAACGTTTCATTTAGATAGGGGGTATTATTATTTTAGAAATATCGATAACCGGATTTTGCTTGGCGGAGGTAGAAATCTAGATTTTGAAACCGAATCGACTTCAGAATTAGGGCTAACCGAACGTATACAACAGGCCTTGGAAACTCTTTTAAAAACCACTATTTTGCCTGATATTCCGTTCAGCATAGACAAACGTTGGAGTGGTATTATGGGAGTAGGGCCTCAAAAGAAGCCCATCATTAAAGAAGTGCTTCCCAACGTTATCTGTGGAATTCGCCTAGGCGGAATGGGCATTGCCATTGGAAGCTCTGTAGGGAGCAACCTTGCAGCTAGGATTGAGTCACTATGATTAGAAAAGGCATCAAATTTCTGTTAAAGACCATCTTGTGGTTTGTAGGTCTGAGCGTGCTTTGGGTAGTGGTATACAAATATGTACCCGTACATTATACCCCATTGATGGCAATCCGATATTTCCAAAATGATGGTGAAGAGAGTGTGAAGCACACATGGATTCCGTTATCAGAAATTTCTAAGGAATTACAATTAGCAGTGATCTGTTCTGAAGATCAGAATTTTGTGACACACAACGGATTCGATCTAAAGTCGATCGAAAAGGCGTACAAAAGTAATCAGAAAGGTAAAAAACTGCGCGGAGGAAGCACCATTTCACAACAGACGGCAAAAAATGTTTTTTTATGGCCAGACCGTAGCTGGTTGCGAAAAGGATTGGAAACCTATTTCACGTTCCTAATAGAAACCTTGTGGAGCAAAGAACGCATCTTGGAAGTGTATTTGAATAGCATTGAAATGGGACCTTCCGTTTATGGCGCTGAAACAGCAGCGGAGTTTTGGTTCAATAAAAAGGCAAATGCCCTACAGCGATACGAAGCGGCAGCCTTAGCGGCTATCCTTCCTAACCCTTTGCAATACAAGGCGACACCCGCTTCTGCCTACATTCAAAAAAGAAAAGAATGGATTGTTAGACAAATGCGTTTTTATGGTACTTTTACCCTCCACGAAACGAATGAAAAATGACAGATAAAGCGCTAAAAGAAGCTTTGCTTCAACATTGTGTTGCCACTGTTGAAGGGCGTATGGCCAAAGTAAAGCAGGTGATTCAGGATATCGAAGAATCGCTTTTTGAAGAATCAAAAAACACCGCTGGCGATAAGCATGAAACGGGAAGGGCGATGTTGCAGATTGATCGTGAAAACGCTGGAAGGCAATTGCAAGAGATAGAGAGCTTACAGCAGCTGATCAAAAAAATTGATGTTCACAACACCTCGGAATACGTGCGCTTGGGGAGTCTTGTTTATACCTCTAAGGCTACCTATTTTATCAGCATTTCGATTGGGCAAGTAACTGTTGGCAAGACCCAATATTTTTGTGTAGCACTACAGTCGCCAATTGGTCAAGCCTTGGCGGGTAAGAAAAAAGGAGACGAAGTTATATTTAACGGTTCAGAAATTGTCCTTAAAAGTGTGGTTTAAAAGTCATCATAATTTGCTCCTATGCATCTCCATTCTACTTTGAATCTAAAGCGTTAATCTTTTCTCAAAACTAGCCTAAATCGTTCGTAAT
>JAWWCH010000271.1:0-3620 GCA_033720575.1 Marinirhabdus sp. | reverse complement strand
ATCAATGGTTTCGATATTTTGTAGGAATTCAAATAACCAGCAGAGGCGAAAGAAGTATCTAAATTACCGTCCGATTTAAGTTTATAAATTATATCAATCCGTGGAACTGTTTCATACCCTATTTGGTTAATGGTAATTAGGACTTCTGAATTTTCAAACACATCCAATTGAATTCTGGCAGAACCTTCCGGTTCAATAGGGCTGGTTACAATTCCATTATCACTAAAACTTAAATCTAATGTACCAGATGGTAAATGCTTTGTTATTAATACTAAATCGGGACCGCTAAAATCTAAAACGGAAGACACCACATACATAGCACCGTCATTGCCTATTTTAAATTCTTTGACATATAAGTCGTCATTTGCGAAAGAAGTATTTGAAACTCCATTAGTGCCAAAAAAGGTATCAATCTGCCCATTTTGCAGATATCTTTTAAATTGAAGTCCCGTACCTTCAGCAATTGTTTTCCCCTTTACCATTATTAGTTTATCATCTAACGTTAATTCAGTTCTTACGAAGGTTGTTGCTGAAAACGGGTAGATCCTTCCATTTGTTCCAAAAGTGTGGTCAATACTTCCATCAGGGTTAAGTTGCGTAATATAATACACGTCAACTCCCGAAATAAAGTCATGGTTTGACAGCAATATTTTTTGATTGCTTTTCACCCAAATCTTCTGTGAATGAAATACTTGAGAGGATGTATCCAATGTTACAACCCCATTATTTCCGAAAGAAGATACCAATTCTCCAGAAGAATCTACTTTGATTATAAAAAAGGAATTACTCGAAGTTGAAGTTATGTTATAGCTACCATACAATAAATATGAACCATCAGAAAGTTCAACAATATTATGGTTAAAAACATTCAATGGTGTTGCGCCCAATAGCGATGACAAATTTAATTCTAGAATACCATTATCCCCAAATGAAGTATCGGGACTTCCGTCTTGGGCAAATAGACATAGTGAGAAAAGACAGGATAGAAAGAAGTTGAGTATATTTTTCATAAAAATTTATTTCAATATACAATTTTTTTTATCCTTTACTTTAGGTAAATTTACAAGGACTTCCCAATTCATCCTTTCCTATATCACTAAAGTTTTAAAACAGCTTCGGCGACCGTAGGAAATCTTTTGTATCATGCGCTGGACCCTAAAACCAAAACCTTCCGAAGAAAAAATAAATACACTCGCCAACGAATTGGGAGTTGACAACATCATTGCCACACTGCTCATACAACGTGGAATAGAAACCTTTGACGAAGCTCGAACTTTCTTTAGACCCTCCTTAGACGAATTGCACGATCCCTATCTCTTGAAAGATATGGATAAGGCGGTAGCTCGTATAGAAGCCGCCATTCAGAACGATGAGAACATTTTGGTATACGGCGATTACGACGTAGATGGTACAACTAGCGTGGCCCTGATGAGTTCCTACCTAAAAAGTTTTTATCCCAATATTGCTACCTATATTCCAGATCGATATGAAGAAGGATATGGTGTTTCCTACCAAGGGATTGACTTCGCGAGCGACAATGAGTTTAGTCTAATCATTGCCTTGGATTGCGGCATCAAAGCAATCGATAAAGTAGCCTATGCCACTGAAAGAGGCGTCGATTTTATTATTTGTGACCATCACCGGCCAGGCAACGAACTTCCAAAAGCGATAGCAGTACTCGACCCGAAACGGGAAGATTGTGCCTATCCATATAAAGAACTTTGTGGTTGTGGTGTGGGATTTAAACTAATTCAGGCATTGGCGGCTAATCGAGGACAATCGATTCAGGATTTACTGCTTTACTTAGATTTGGTGGCTACTGCAATCGGTGCTGATATCGTACCCGTTACTGGAGAAAACCGCGTGCTCGCGCATTATGGATTAAAGGTGATCAACAGTAATCCACGGGTGGGTTTTCAAGCGATTCTTCAGCAAGTGAAAAAGAGTCAGTTAACGATAACTGACGTGGTCTTCATCATTGCACCCCGCATCAACGCGGCAGGAAGAATGGAACACGGTAACCATGCGGTTCGCTTGTTGGTGGAAACCGATATCGAGCAGGCAAGTGTGTGGGCTTCAGAAATTGAACAGTTTAATACCGATAGAAGAGATGCAGACAAGCGCATAACGGAAGAAGCGCTTACACAAATCATAGAGAATGAGGAAACAGAACGAAAAACCACGGTGGTATATGATGAAAATTGGCACAAAGGAGTTATCGGTATCGTGGCCTCAAGACTTACGGAAACCTATTATAGACCCACCTTGGTATTCACAAAAAGCGGCGAGAAGCTAGCGGCCTCAGCAAGATCAGTCAAAGATTTTGATGTATATGAGGCTTTAGAAGCCTGCAGTGAGCATATAGAACAGTTTGGTGGCCATAAATACGCTGCAGGGCTCACCTTGTTGGTTGAAAACTACGAAGCTTTTAAAACTGCTTTTGAACATGCGGTTTCTTCAACCATAGACCCTAAATTGCTTCAACCTGAAATTCGAATTGATGCTGAAATTGATTTCGACCAGATCACCCCGAAGTTCTATAGAATACTGAAACAATTTGCCCCCTTTGGGCCAGGCAATATGACTCCAGTTTTTATGACTCGTAATTTGAAAGATTTGGGCTATGGGAAATGCGTCGGCGAAGATAAGAGCCATTTACGCGTCGTTGTTAAACAAGGAGATAGCCCTCAGTTCACAGGTATTGGCTTCGGATTAGGCTCGAAACATGACATTGCTTGCACGGGGAAATTATTCAAAGCGGCCTATGTGATTGATGAAAATGAGTGGCAAGGGAACGTGAGCTTGCAATTGCGGTTGAAGGATATCAAAGCTTAACCCTCAAACGTCTTAATTTGGAAATCTGTTCCATCAAAAACTCCATAGGTATACTGGGTGATCCAATCGCCTAAATTAAAGTAGGTTGAATTTTCTCCCACTTTAATTTCCATGGAAAGATGTCGGTGCCCAAACACGAAATAGTCGTAATGTTTATGTTCTAATTTCCGCTTTGCATACAGGGCTAACCATTCGTTGTCATCACCTAAAAACGTCTTGTCTTCATCACCGGAGATCAGCTTGTTCTTTACGGAAAGGTATTGTGCAAATCGCATACCCAGTTCAGGGTGAAACCATCGAAAGCACCAGTTGAAGAACGGATTTTGAAATACTTTTTTCATGCGCTTGTAGCCCTTGTCACCAGGGCCCTTCCCATCGCCATGACCAATAAAAAAAGTTTTGTTGTTAAAGACGAACTCTTTGGGTTCTCGAAAGGTGGGGATGTTCAGTTCTTTTTCAAAATAATCGCGCATCCATAAATCGTGGTTCCCAACAAAAAAGTAGATGGGGATACCGCTATCACTTAGCTCGGCAAGTTTACCAAGCACCCGAACAAACCCTTTCGGCACAACCGTTTTGTATTCGAACCAAAAATCGAACAGATCGCCCAATAGAAAAATGGCGGCAGCATCTTCTTTTATTTCGTCTAACCAGCGAACAAACTTTTTTTCGCGTGGCAGACTTTCTTCCGGAGTGGGAGCCCCTAAGTGATTGTCACTAGAGAAATATATTTTCTTTCCTGAAGGGATTTGCATGCGCTAAAGATACGGATTCTTGGTTTCAGT
>JAWWCH010000270.1:0-3679 GCA_033720575.1 Marinirhabdus sp. | reverse complement strand
AGTGTTTCGTCTGTAGTAGGTACAAATGAGCCATACTTTCAACAAAATGGCGTGTTTGCTCTTAATCAGGCCACGGTAAGTTGGGCCAAATAATCGTAATGATCACCATGTTCCACAATGTTGAAATTGAATCCGTTTTCTTCTGCCAATCGCTCAAAGAGCCGTGGGTCTAAATACAACCACGGAAAGGAAGCTGAGGTTTCTCCTTTATAGGTCATGGTAAATTCGAGCTCGCCATAATATGCCTTCGCAGGCACCCAAATGCTCCCATCTTCATTTCTATCGTACATGAACTGTAGGTCACTCGAATCAATGAGAATTTGTCCGTTGGGTCGTAACAGGGTTTTTAAATGTGATAAATAAACCCCTGTTCTGCTAACCGTTTCAAAAATGCCAGTGCCATTCATGAGAAGCACAATGGTGTCAAAGCGTTGCCCCGAAAAATTCAATAGGGAACAGACCTGGGCATTGTTCACTCCACGCTTTTTACAGACTTCAATGGCGCCTTCGGAGGTATCTATAGCTGTGACTTTGTGTTCTTGCTCTTGAAGCCAAAGCGCATGATTCCCGGCGCCGCAACCTACATCCAATATACTTCCACGGCAGTGCTGTAGAGCCACTTGTTCTAAAGGAGGCATGTCTTCAAAGCCCCGGAACAAGTAGGGTAGCGGAAGTTCATCTTCTTCACTGATATTGGTTTCGGTGATCAAATCTTCCGAATAGTTTCCGTTGTGGAAATCGAGCAGTGCTCTTCCGATGAGGTCGTTCATTTGTATTAGGGTTTAGCAGATTTGTTTGTGTATTTTTGCGCTATGGAAGACATTCTTCGACATCTCCCAGAACGGGCCAAAGATACGCATACCGAGAACAAGAAATTCTTTGCACGGTTAAAGAAAAAAACGCCGAAACATTTGGATGTTTTGATGCAAGATTTGCACGAGGCAGAATTTGAACGAACCGATTGCTTGGAATGTGCCAACTGTTGCAAAACAACAGGACCCTTGTTTACAGATAAAGACATTGAGCGCATTTCGAAGCATTTCCGGATGAAGCCCCAGCAATTTATAGATACGTACTTGCGTATCGATGAAGACCGTGATTATGTGTTACAATCGGTGCCGTGCGCCTTTTTAGGGGCAGATAACTATTGCAGCATCTATGAGGTAAGGCCGAAAGCATGTAAGGAGTTTCCTCATACCGATCGGAAGAAATTTCAGCAGATTTCAAACCTTACCTTGAAAAATGTAGCAATTTGTCCGGCCGCCTTTAACATCGTGGAAGAGATGAAAAAGCGTTTGCCCTAGTTGTAGATCAAATACTTGGAACGCATGGTAGCGAATTCCTTTAGATCAGCCTGCCATGTTTTTCGAATTTCTCTGTACGTATACCCTTGCTCTATTTGTCGTTGAAGTTTCTTGGTACCTGCCAATTTCGTAAAGAAATCATTGAAGAAATTTGACTTCTTTCCGTTCGCGACATAGGCTTCAATCAGCCATTCGAGATTAAGCCGATCTAATCTCGGATGTTCGCTCAAGTCTGTACCATGGCACAATTCACCTTTAAATTTAGGATTTTTTGCACCTTCGTTCGCCCTAGGCGTAAAGTTAAAAGTATACGCTTCTCTGGGCAATGATGGCGCCCCAAAGATTTGAAACTGCATGTTGGTTCCTCTCCCAGCACTAACAAAAGTGCCCTCAAAAAAGCAGAGGCTGGGGTATAAGTTGATGGCAGTATCGTTGGGAAGATTGGGTGATGGCGGAACAGGCAGTGAATATCGACTATCATGGCTGTATCCATCCATTTCTATGACTTGTAATTCACATTGTACTCCGTTTGCTAACCATTTTTCACCATTGATCATTTTGGCGTATTCCCCGATGGTCATGCCATGAACCACAGGAATGGGATGCATCCCAACAAAGCTTTTGTGTTCAGGCTCTAATACGGGTCCATCTATATAATGTCCATTCGGGTTGGGCCGGTCTAATACGATGACCCGAATTCCTTGTTCGGCGCATGCCTCCATGACATAGTGTAAGGTTGAGATGTAGGTGTAAAAACGTGCTCCCACATCTTGGATATCGAAGACCATCACATCGATATCCGCCAATTGGTCCTTACTCGGTTTTTTGTTGGCTCCGTATAGTGATATGATGGGAAGACCGGTTTTGGTATCAAATCCATCCTTAATCGTTTCACCTGCATCAGCCGTGCCTCTAAATCCGTGTTCTGGGGCAAAAACCGACTGTATGCTTACGCCACGATTGGATAATAGATCCACCAAGTGCAGTTGCTCGTAGTTGGCCTGTCGGATACCATCCATTATAGTGGGTTTGCTTTCAATATTGACCACCGATGTTTGGTTGGCAACAACACCAATATTTTGGTCTCTCAACAGCGGTAAATATTGGTCTATTCTGTTGGCGCCTACCACAATATCGCGAGTTGCGGCATCAATCTCTGTGACTTCGCCCACCTCCATGGTGGTTTCAGGATTTTTCTTTGTTCGTTTTTTGTCCCGCTGGGAATCTCTAGTGATGGCTTCTCCAGCTTCAATGAGCTCATTTAAGGTACCGGTATCACCCTCATTGGTTTCTTTAACGGTACTTCCGCAGGAAAAAGAGATGAAGAACAAGATTAATATGGTATTTTTGATCATCAATAACCGCATAGTTTAGAGTGTGAATTTCGAATTTTTCATCGCCCGGCGCATCATTGCTGCCAAGGATTATAAAAGTAGTATATCAGGGCCAATAATAAAAATTGCCATCTCGGCAATTGCCTTGGGTATTATTATGATGTTGGTGAGTATTGCCACCACCTTGGGGTTCCAAAAAAAGATTCACGAAAAGGTTTCCGCTTTCAACGGAGATATCATCATTACCAATTATGACACCAACCAGAGCAACGATTCGCAAATACCGGTTAGTAGCAAGCAACCTTTTTATCCACAATATACTTCTGTGGAAGGTATTTCCCATGTTCAGGTTACAGCTTCCAAAGGTGCGGTAATTCGAACCGCCACCACCTTTGAAGGAGTTGTGGTCAAAGGCGTGGGAGATGAATATCGCTGGTCGTATTTCGAAGAATTTTTGCAGCAAGGAAGGTTGCCTGATTATTCAGGCGAACTGAATGATGAAATATTGATTTCTGAATATCTTGCCAATCGACTTGACCTGAAGTTGAACGATAAGGTGGTCACTTTTTTTCTTCAAGAAGGAAAAACCCAAAAGGCACGTAGCCGCGGATTTACCATAGTGGGCATCTACAACAGCGGATTTCAACAGTTTGATGAACAGTACTTAATTTCAGACATCCGGCACATACAACGCTTGAACAAATGGGAAGAGGATGAAATAGGGGCGTTTGAAGTGTTTGTTGCCGATTTCGATGCCATTGATTCGGTGGGTGCTACCGTGTATACTGATATTGACAGCAATCTGGACGCGGTGACCATTCGACAGAAATACGGTTCTATTTTTGAATGGCTGGACCTATTCGACTTCAACGTGGCCCTCATTATCGGAATTATGATTTTGGTAGCAGGAATCAACATGATTACTGCCCTTTTGGTGTTAATTTTAGAACGCACCCAAATGATCGGAATTCTAAAAGCCTTGGGAAGCAGTGATTGGAGCGTTCGTAAGGTGTTTTTGTATAACGCCATGTATCTGATTTT
>JAWWCH010000269.1:0-3693 GCA_033720575.1 Marinirhabdus sp. | reverse complement strand
GCCTTTGAGGCACTTCCTGAAAACTATAAGGTTTCCAATGATTTGCTCGATGTGGAAGTATCATATAAACAGCAAGACGGGGTGTTGGCCTATACCAAACAAATCAATTTTAAGGAGCGACTCATAGAATCCGATCGATTTGAAGAATGGGACGAGCTCTTCGATAGGTTAAAAGAAACCACAGATCAACAAATTATACTCATAAAACAGTAAAGGCATGAAAAACAACTCCCTCATTCTACTTATGTTGCTATTTGCAACTACCCTAGCGGTAGCGCAAAGTAAAGAAGAACTCAAATTACGCGCGCAATTTTGGGATAGTAAAGACGACAAGAAAAACACGGTGGAAATCCCTGAAAAATGGGCAGGTGAAAGCGCTGTGGTATTGTATAAAGAAGAGTTTTTCCAATACACGAACAACGGAAAAAAAATGTACAATCCTTCTTTTGTGCACCAGCGTGTGAAATTGTTGGATAAAGCCTCTGTTGAGAATTATTCTGAAATCAATTACGAAAAAGACGAGCGCGTAGGAATGGGGTTGGTCAACTTTTATAGAGACGAAACGACGGTTGGTGTAAAAATTATCAAACCCGACGGAAGAGAAATTATTCTCGATATTGATAAGGAAAAAGTGACCCAAGACGAACAAAATAGAGTCGCCATTCCAGGTTTGGAAGTGGGTGACGTACTAGATATTTTTATTTACCAAGACGATTATCAGCGCAGTTTTGGTTCGTACCACAAGTACGAGCCGGTTGAGCGTGTACTCAGTTCAAAATATCCTACCGTGTATAGCAAGCTTTCTGTGGAAGTGGAGAATGATTACTTTCTGAATATGGAGTCATACAATGGCGCACCTAAAATACGTGAGGTGGCAACCGATAGGAATGCTACAAAAATGTACGTTCTTGAAGCTGAAGACCTTGAGAAGAGAGATTTTCCGAGATGGTATTATCCACTAGCTGAATTACCAGCAATCAAATTTCAGGTGATTTTCTCGCTTCGTATGAATAGTTATTCGAAAAGTAGCGGGTTTTTAGGCGAAGATGGTGAACGTAAATCGGGCGTAACACGAGATGAAATTTTAGAATATTACGGGCGTGATTTTAAAGCCAGTTCTAGAAGCACCTTACGTGATGTCACCCAATATGTAGAAAGCACTGGGGTTACCGATAAGCGACAGCAGGTCATTGAAGCGCTTTATTTTATGCGCCACAATAGTTATAACCGCTTTATTGAACTTGTTATCGCCAAAAATAATGACATCGCGGCATATCCGGCGCCTTGCGATACCGATTACATCATTCTTACCGAAGATAATTTTGTGAACTACATGTCTGGCTTGGCAAAAGAATTGGATGTAGACTATGACATTGTGGTGGCAACCGCCAACTATAATGGCTCGATAGATGATTTGCTCTTACAGTCGAATGTGTCTTACGGTTTGCGATTTAACTTTCCAGAACCATTGTACTTTTTCGATTTGAGTCCGCACGTTCAAGCCGAATTTTTTCCCTACTACCTAGAAGGCACTAAAGTGTATACGCTCGCCGTGAAGAAGAACCGAAAAATCGAAGCCGTAACCACAGACATGTTGCCGGTGAGCACTTCAAAAGAAAATGTAAGCAAGGAGGTGTTGAATGTTGCTTTCACAGAAGACTTCAAAAAGGCAGAAGTGAATCGTGAACTTTCATTCTCGGGTCATTTTAAGCGGGAAGAATTGTTGCAGCGCTTGTCGCTCAAAGACTTTTTGAATGAAGAATTCAAGAAGTACGATACCAAACATTTCTACAACTGTAAGAAGCGACAACGAAAAGACGATATAGAACTTCAGCGCAAAATGGACGCAGTGATGCTGACCTACGAAGAGCAGCAGAAAGAGAACTCTGAAGAACGTACAGCCGCGGCATATGATGCCAAAATTGAAGACTATACCTACACGGTGAATGATGCTTCCCGTTATTCTAATGCGCCGTTTACCATAAGCGATAGTTTTATCATGGACGAAGAGTTGGTAAAGAAAGCCGGACCGAATTTTATCGTTGATGTAGGTCGATTTGTGGGCGGACAAGTACAGATAAAAGAGGATGAAAAAGAACGTGATCTGGGGGTATACCTCGATTTCGCCAAATCGTTCATTTACGAAGTGAACATTACCATACCTGAAGGTTACGAGGTTGCAGGAATAGACAAGCTCAATACCGAGAAGATGAATGCCACTGGTGGATTTAAGAGTACAGCCACCATTTCTGGAAACGTCTTGACCTACAAAACTGAGAAAATCTACGCGAACAAATCTGGAACAGCTGCAGATTGGCAACAAATGATCCCGTGGTTAGATCTAGCTTACGACTTCAGCCAAAGTAAGGTATTGTTCAAGAAAATCTAATTGGAACCCTGCGAAGGTGTTTCGAAAATTGCATTAAACCTCGCCATTTGGCGGGGTTTTTATCTATTGAAAAACGGGGAGGGTTCTTCTTCCACGTCATTGATAAAGTATTTGGTATCGCCCCAAAACATGAAGGTACTGTAGCGTTCCACGTATTTTACTTTGACATATCTGCCTTGCAATTCGTTGAGTTTATCGATAACCTCGTCTTCCTTGTCCAATACGGAAAATTGGAAAATCTGCGCACCACTGATTCCTTGGCTAATTTCGCCTTCCCAAGTCTTGAAAATAACACCTTTGTTACTAAATTTTATCAATTCGCCAGCACGTGTACCTTCGCTGTATGGCACATAGTAAACAAATGCGAAATACATAAGATAGATGGCTAAAAGGCTTCCTAGTATGATAAAGAGTATTTTTTTCATAAGCGCTATTTTTAATTGGGGTTAACCATGAGATTATACTTACTCATCTTCCTCATCGGCTCGTTTTAAAAGCTTGCTATCAATGGTCTTGCTGGCCTTGGCCCCTAATTTTTTAAGTTTTTCAACACGGCGAATCAAATTACCTCTGCCGGTTAATTTTTTCATGGCACCCTCATAGCTGTTCTGAACGGTTCCAATTTGCTTGCCAACCTTGATCAGTTCATCAGTTAAGTTTGTGAAACTATCGTACAAAGCACCTGCTTGTGTAGCAATCTCGAGCGCGTTTTGTTTCTGTCTATCGTTCTGCCAAAGGTTATCGACCAATCGCAGGGCAGCCAATAGGGTAGAAGGGGTAACAATGATCACTTGCTTATCGAACGCATTTTCATACAATCCTGGTTCATTTGCAGACGCAATGGCAAAAGCTGGTTCTATCGGTATGAACATAAACACAGTATCCGGACTCTCATCTACCAGATATTGGTAGTTTTTATCACTGAGTTGCTGCACATGTCGTTTTATCGAAGCAATATGCTGTTTTAAGAATTGTTCTTTTTCCATGTCATCTTCTGCGGAAACAAAGCGTTCAAAATCAACAAGAGAGACCTTGCTATCAATGATCATTTTCTTTCCATCTGGAAGGTGAATCATCACATCGGTGAGCAGTCGTTTTCCTTCGGGGTTATTATGGCTATCTTGGAGTGTATATTCACGCCCTCGTTCTAATCCAGACTTTTCCAGAATTCGCGTTAAGATCAGTTCGCCCCATTTCCCTTGCATTTTACTGTCGCCTTTCAGTGCCTTGGTGAGGTTATCGGCATCTTTACTCATTTGCTGATTCAATTCGGCCAGGGTCTTTATTTGTTGACGTAGCTCGCT
>JAWWCH010000268.1:0-3702 GCA_033720575.1 Marinirhabdus sp. | reverse complement strand
GATGATCACGGGCTTATCTTGAAATTTTGAAATATCCATGGTGTTGATAATTTCAGCGAAAACAATGCTTTCTAGCGTTTCAAGGGTTCCAACCACGGTTTTTTTTGCGTACGGGGCCAAATAGATGGAAACGAGAACAAAGGCCCAGCCAGGGACAATCGCATCAGTAGAACAGTTCAATGCCACGTAATGATCTTTGTATTGAGACCAATCGTGTTCGGCTGCAGTGGCACGGAATTCTTTTTCTCGCAAAACAATTCCTTCCAAAAGCCAATCTGAAATATCAAAAACAGTGCGCGGTCCTTCCGGATAGAAATCTTCTAGGTCGAAGGTGACTAGTTTACTATTTGCAACACGATTCACAATTTCATTTTCCATAGTCTTGGTAATTTAGACGGCTTACTAAGATCGTCCACTACAACATACCCAGTTCCAGTTTGGCTTCTTCAGACATCAATTCTTGGGTCCACGGCGGATCGAATGTAATTTCTACCTCGGCATCTTTCACTAGTTTTATGCTTTTTACCTTGTCTTCCACTTCTACTGGAAGGGTTTCGGCCACCGGGCAGTTTGGGGTGGTCAATGTCATTAAAATCTTCACTTCTCGATCTTCATTGACAAATACATCATAAATAAGACCAAGTTCATAGATGTCTACAGGGATTTCTGGATCGTAAATGGTTTTTAGAACCTTTACGATTTTTTCACCTAATTCAACGGTATCAATTTCTGTTGTACTCATGCTTCGTTTTTAAGTTGTGCCTGATATGCAACGGCATATAGTTTCATTTGTTTTACCATAGCTACCAATCCGTTTGCGCGTGTGGGTGAAAGGTGCTCTTTCAACCCGATTTCATCAATAAATGTGGTATTTGCCTCGACGATGTCTTCTGGCTTCTGATTTGAAAACACACGAATCAATATTGCGACGATACCTTTGGTGATGATGGCGTCGCTATCGGCTGTAAAGATGACGCGTCCATCTTTTAATTCGCTGTGCAACCACACTTTACTCTGGCATCCTTTGATGAGCTTATCCTCGGTTTTGAGTGAAGGATCAATGAGTGGAAGTGATTTTCCAAGATCGATCATATGCTCGTACCGTTCCATCCAGTCATCAAACATGGAAAATTCGTCAATAAGTTCTTGTTGTATGTGTTCTATCGAATCCAATTAATTTTCTCTTTTTTCTTTTTTAGCGGTTAATAACACGCTTCGGTCGGTTTTCGAATACAGTGTAAGTATGCTGTTTTCATACGAATACGACCCTGTATTTCTCAAGGCTTCCATGATTTCATTTTCGGTAGTCATGATGGCCTCATCGCAATACTTTTCCGTGGCAGCGATATCATTAAAACTCAGGGCGTACAGATCTAAAGTGTAATTTCCGAAAAATGAATTGCAGCCTCCGTTTCCACGAAACGATCGGTCTAAGGCTGAAAAGTTCAATTGGATATCTGGGTTGCTCACTTGCATGTCTCCAGCGTTGGTGATGTTATAGGCACCAGAAAGCTGGATATTGGCAGCGCCATCGATGACTCGCTTGGTTTCATTACAACCAAAGAATACGAATGTTACGGCAAAAAGGGTGATTATTAGTGTTCTCATAATGTATAGTGTTTTAGATGTAGCAAGATACCACAATTCTAGGGGCAGCAGTTTTAAAGTAATGTTAATGCAACATCTGTTGGGCTTTCTTGACCGCAGCCACCAAAATGTCAATTTCTTCCCTTGTGTTATAAAAAGCAAACGATGCACGCACCGTACCCGGGATGTTGTAAAAATTCATGATGGGCTGGGCGCAATGGTGCCCTGTACGTACTGCTACTCCTAATTTATCCAAAATAGTGCCAACGTCATAGGGGTGAATATGTTCTAGGTTGAAAGAAATCACTGAAGTTTTATCTTTTCCCGTACCGTAAATTCGTAATCCGTCTATGTCAAGCAATGCGTTAGTGGCATAGGATAATAGCTCGTGCTCATAGGCTTCAATAGCGTCAAACCCAATATCGTTTAGATAGTCTATGGCTGCTCCAAAGGCAATTCCGCCACAAATATTAGGAGTTCCTGCTTCAAATTTATGGGGAAGCTCCGCATAAGTAGTTTTGTCGAAGGTCACTTCGGCTATCATTTCTCCGCCGCCTTGATATGGGGGTAGCTTGTTGAGCCAGGCTTCCTTTCCGTAGAGCATTCCTATTCCAGTGGGACCACACATTTTGTGTGCAGAGGTTACGTAGAAGTCTACGCCCAATTCTTTCAAATTGGGCTTGATATGTGAACACGCCTGTGCACCGTCTACCAGTACGGCCGCTCCCACCTTATGCGCCTCATTTATAATGCGTTCTATAGGATTAATAGTGCCCAATGCATTCGAAATATGATTAACGAACACTAATTTCGTAAGGGATGATAATAATTTATGGTAAGCATCTAGGTCTAGCGTGCCTTCTTCGGTCATCGGAATTACCTTCAAAACCGCACCCGTTTTCTCACACAACATCTGCCATGGCACAATGTTGCTGTGATGCTCAAGTGCCGAAACAATAATTTCGTCACCTTCCTTCAAAAGAGATGCGAAACCATTGGCTACCAAATTGATACCATGGGTGGTTCCTGCCGTAAAGATGACCTCATGAGCTTTTTCAATACCAAAATGTTTCTGTATTTTCTTTCTAGAAGCTTCAAACGCATCAGTGGCCTCCTGAGATAAACTGTGCACACCCCTGTGTATGTTTGCGTTGTAATTTGAATAATAATGAACAATGGCGTCTATCACAGCCTCTGGTTTTTGTGAAGTGGCTGCATTGTCCAAATACACTAGAGGCTTGCCATTTACTTGGCGTGCAAGTATGGGAAAGTCTGCTCTAATGCGCTCTATTGGGAATGCCATTGCAATTTTATTTTATGATTACAGTTCAAAGCCTAAACTCACCCCAATTTTGTTGGCGATCAGTTTATTGATACGGGCCTTTAATTCAGGGATTTTCACACTTTCCAACACGTTATTGGCAAAAGCATACATCAGCAATGCGCGTGCTGCTTTTTTGGTGACACCACGTGATTGTAGATAGAACATCGCATCTTCATCAAGTTGACCAATGGTGCAGCCGTGTGAACAGCGAACATCATCGGCAAAAATCTCAAGTTGCGGTTTGGAATTGATGGTGGCCTTATCGTCTACCAAAATGTTATTGTTTTGCTGAAAGGCATCCAATTTCTGGGCTTCCTTCTCTACGTACACTTTTCCGTTGAAGACGCCCACCGAACTGTCTGAAAAAATACCTTTGTAGTCTTGGTGACTTTCGCAATTTGGCGCGATATGGTGAACCAGGGTATTGTGGTCAACATGCTGTTTGCCTTCAAGTATGGTGATGCCATTTAACACACTGTCGCAACGTTCTCCTTTTTGATAAAAACTGAGGTTGTTTCGGGTGAGTTTTCCACCAAAAGAAAAGGTGTGAACCCTTGCTATGCTCTCTTGTTCTTGCGAAACGTAGGTGTTGTCTATTAATGAGGCTTCCGATTTGTCATTTTGAATCTTATAGTAGTCAACATTCGCGCGTTTCTCTGCAAAAATCTCGGTAACGCTGTTTGTGAGCACCGGATTTTCGGATAGACTCTGATGGCGTTCAATGATTTGTACATGTGCATTTTCACCCACTACAATAAGATTGCGGGGCTGTACCATCAACGCAGCTTCAG
>JAWWCH010000267.1:0-3706 GCA_033720575.1 Marinirhabdus sp. | reverse complement strand
GGCCGTGCCCGCAAAGAACTGGGCACCGACGGTCTTGGTGCTGCGCATCACCGTCGCACTGGTGTTGATACCGCCAGAGACCGGGTTCGCCTCGATGGCAGAGTCTGCCCCCTCGAAGCCCACGAACTGGTAGTTGGCCGTGGGATCCTCAAAGGTCACCGGAAGCGCAACTGATGAGGCAGGTGGGGTATCGCTAAACGTAATATCATCAAAATAGATAACATCGTCTGCGGTTCTGTCTATAAAGTCAGGAAAAATAATAATTTGATCTAAGCCAGTTGTTTCAGGTAACCCGATGTACGAGGAAAAATCGATTGTGATCGTTTCCCATTGGTTAATCGTGGTATTCGGTACTTTGAGTTCCATTTGGGCACCTCCAGGAGGCGTCGCAAATTTGATTCCTACGTCACTAATTTTGGTTTTGTACACTTTAATGCTCACATAGGCATTTGCTGCTGTAAGGTCAAACGTTCCAATATCTGAACCGTGCATGCTTTCTACGCCAGCAAAAGGCTGACCAAGGTCTCTGGCTGTAAACTTTGCTACAGTAGACGATGTATTAACGCCTGAAGGGTCAGGGTTGGCAACGATCTCAAGTGGCGGATTGTCATCATTCTCAAAAACGGTCCAAGTCCAATTTGCACCTTGGCCCCCTGTCTCAAAATCGATCGGCGCATTCTGGGAAAATCCCGTCATCGCTACGAGTAGCATAATAAATAAGGTAATGTTTTTCATAATTTTTGAATTAAGGTTTATATACTCTCACGTAGTCTATGATAAACTCTTGAGGGAAAATTGTATCGTCTACTTCCGGTCCACCGAAGTTGCCTCCAACAGCTGTATTTAGAAGTAGAAAGAATGGCGCATGGAATGGCCAGGTATTGTCATTTTTAGTTTTTGGTTGAAATGTATAGACCAAGTCATCATCGATATAAAATTGTATGTTGTTTTCAGTCCAATGTGCTTTAAAGATGTGAAATCCGTTCTCGATATCTTCGATGGTAGTAGTTGCTGTATTCGTCGTATTTCCGAAACTCGCGGCAGTGTGCAATGAGGTATGAATGACATGCGGTTCTTTTCCTACATATTCCATGATGTCGATTTCGCCACACTTTGGCCACCCTACTTCTTCTATATTTGCTCCGAGCATCCAGATAGCGGGCCAGATACCATTGCCTGTGGCCAACTTTGCCCGAATTTCGATCGTACCATAGGTAAATTCAATCTTATCTTTGGTTGTGATTCGTCCCGAAGTATAGATCGAATCATTTATTGCGGTTCGAATAATCAAGTTGCCATTTGCCACTTGAACATTTTTTTTGGTATAGACCTGTCGTTCGTTATTCCCCCAGCCACAAAGATCTGGACAGCCATCACCGAGCTCATAATTCCAATGGTTTTCATTTAATGAAGTACCATCAAAGTTGTCTTCAAAGAGCAATTCAGGTTGGTTGGAGCAAGCCCCAAGAACACCTAAAATGAATATGAAAACGATTTTCCTCATTGTACTTTAATTGAAAATTTTTCATTGCGTTTAGCGGTAGCATCGCCACCTACGAAAACTTCAAAATCACCCGATTCTACCAACCAAATGCCATCATTATTGTAGAATCCTAATTCAGCATTGGTCAATTCAAACGCAATCGTTTTTGTTTCACCTGGAGCTAAACTCACCATTTGAAACCCTTTTAATTCACGAACAGGACGGGTTACACTGGCAAAATTATCTCGTATGTACAGCTGTGCCACTTCTTTTCCAGCCCTTGATCCAGTGTTAGTAATATCGACTGAGATCGTCACCACCTGATCTTCAGCATAGTGGTTATTCACTTTGATATCTGAATACGAAAATGTGGTATAGCTGAGACCGTAACCAAAGGGATACAATGGTTCGTTCGCTTCATCTGTATAGTGCGACCAAAAAACCAAATTGTCTCCTGGATAGTTTGGCCGTCCCGTATTTTTATAATTGTAATACATCGGAACTTGCCCAACGTTTCTAGGAAAAGTCATGGGTAATTTGCCACTCGGATTGTAATCGCCGTAAAGCACTTGTGCAATGGCATGACCATTTTGGGTTCCTAAATGCCACGTTTCAACGATGGCAGGAACGTTTGCATCGGCCCAAGTTAAGTCTAGCGGTCTGCCGTTGGTCACAAGCAGTACCATATTTTTATTGACCGCATATACTTTTTCAAGCAACTGCTGCTGAACGCCAGGCAAATCGATGCTCGCACGGCTTCTACCTTCGCCACTTTGAAAACCGTGTTCGCCCAATACCATTACGACCACATCGGCATCTTTCGCTACAGAGATGGCCTCATCAAAACCGGAAGTATCCTCTTCATTTATGGTAACTTCTGTAGTAAATGCAGTTTCACCTAGGATAACATCTGCTCCTTTGGCAAAACTAATAGTATTACCTTTATACTGCTCTAGTCCTTCTAAAACCGAAACAGCAGAATGATCTTCAGCACCTAGTCTCCAATTGCCGAGAGGGCTATTCTTATCGTTCGCCAATGCCCCGATCACCGCAATTCGTTGTCCTTGCTTTTTTAGTGGTAGCAGGTTGTTATCATTTTTAAGGAGTACGATAGATTTTTTGGCCATGTCTAGGGCGGCTTCCATTACCGTCTTACTTCCCGTA
Organism: Marinirhabdus sp.; assembly: GCA_033720575.1. GTDB lineage: Bacteria > Bacteroidota > Bacteroidia > Flavobacteriales > Flavobacteriaceae > Marinirhabdus. The sequence goes on along the minus strand of JAWWCH010000267.1, from coordinate 1,059 downwards.
ACATCCAGTTCTCGCTGGGTATCGGTGTATCTATACGGATCATCGAAGAGACCCAACTCGAATTTCACTTTCAGAATTCTTCGAACCGAATCGTCTATCATGGTTTCATCTAGCGATCCACTTTGTACCAATTGCTGTAGTTCATTCACATACAAATGCGATTCCATGTCCATATCTGAACCTGCCTTCACCGCAATTTCAGCCGCGTGGGTACCATCTTGGGCATGACCATGTGCAATCATTTCGGTAATCGAACCCCAATCTGAAACCACAAATCCGTTGAAGTCCCATTTTCCTTTGAGAACATCACGTTGCAAGTACTTACTTCCTGTTGCAGGAACACCGTTCAATTCATTGAACGAATTCATAAAGGTGCGCACCCCTGCCTCTTTCGCCGCAATAAAGGGAGGAAAAACCACATTATACAAGGTATTGTTCCCGATATCCACGGTATTGTAATCACGACCTGCTTCTGAAAAGCCATAACCTGCAAAATGTTTAGCACAGGCAATAATAGTATGTGGCTCATCCAATTGTGTCCCTTGAAACCCGTTTACTCTTGCTTTAGCTATTAGGCTCCCTAAATAAGGATCTTCCCCTGCGCCTTCCATCACTCTACCCCAACGGGCATCTCTTGAAATGTCTACCATTGGTGCGAACGTCCAATTAATGCCAGCTGCAGAGGCCTCTAGAGCCGCCATTTCAGCAGATTTTTTGATCGCTTCCAAATCCCAACTGGCGGCTTCAGCAAGTGGGATCGGACTAATGGTTTTGTACCCGTGAATCACGTCGAAACCAATTAATAGTGGAATTCCGAGACGCGATTCTTCAACGGCAATCTTTTGGATGGCACGCACATTCTCGGCTCCGGTAACATTTAACACCGAGCCAACACGGCCTTTTCTAAGGTCTTCATATTTATCAGCGGCCTCACCTGAAGCTGGGGCAGGGCCCGTTACTTCCCAAAACCCGTTGTATTGATTCATCTGACCTACCTTTTCTTCTAAGGTCATTTTTTTGAGGAGCGCCTCTACCTTCGCGTCAATCTCAGTGTCTGCT
>JAWWCH010000266.1:0-3707 GCA_033720575.1 Marinirhabdus sp. | reverse complement strand
TACTTCGATGCTTTCAATATAGATAAGTTCGTCTGTTGGGTAATGTTTTGGATCTAAGATGCGGTACGGTTTCCGAGCGCGAATTTCTATGGTTCCGAAGCCAACATCGGTAAGGGCTTTTACGTATTCAGCAATCGGCAAACTGCCGCTCAAACAGAGGGCGCGAAGCCGTTCGTCATTTCGCAGCGTCTCATTCATCGGTTGTTCACAGGTAGGATCGCTCATTACCAGTCTGCCGTGTGGCTTAAGGACCCGATACATTTCTTCAATGGCTTTTTTTAGTTCTTCCGCCTTAAAAATGTTGAAAAGACAGTTTTGAGCCGCTACGTCGATGCTGTTATCTTCCACCGGAAGGTGTAGCGCATCTCCCTTTTTAAGGTCTACGAATTCACTTTTGAACCACGGATTCATGGCTTCGGCTTCAATAAAGTTTTTTCGCGAAGCTTCCAACATTTCATCTACCACATCAACGCCAACAACACCGCCTTTTTCACGGTTGAAATAAGCGAATTGCAGCAACTCCATTCCACCGCCAACGCCAACATATAACATTTTTGGGTTGTTCGACAAGTCCCGCGCATGTACGGTGCTGCCGCAGCCGTAATTCATCTCCTGCATGATTTTCGGAATCTTTAAGCCCGGTAATTCCCAAATAGGATTCGTGGTACAGCAGAGTCCGACATCAGGAGTTAGCGCTGCTTGTTTGTAAACATCGTGTGTAGTATCTAAATAGCTCATATTTTTTGGGGATGGAACTTCAAAACTTTCACAAAAGACTGAAGTGCACCAATTTTATAATTGTTTGATTAATTCAGTGAATAAGGTAATCATTAGTGGTTCCGCTTTTGCAGCTTGTGCGATAATATCTGGAATATCAACCGGTTCCAAATGGTCAGGGTCGCATTCGTCTGTGAGTACTGAAAGTGCGGCCACAGGTAAACCTAGATGGTTGGCTACAATAACTTCGGGTACTGTGCTCATGCCCACGGCGTCAGTACCAATGATTTTTAAGTAGCGGTATTCGGCACGGGTTTCCAGTTGTGGTCCGACAACGCTGGCGTATACCCCTTTGTGCAAGTTGATATTGTGCTCTTTTGCTATGGCTTCCAATGCGGCATTCATTGCGGGGTCATACGGTGCACTCATATCTACAAAGCGCCCCCCTAATTCTTCAATGCCTTTAAAGGCTAGTGGGGAACCTCCTTGAAGATTGATGTGGTCATCGATCAACATGATTTCACCTTTCTTAAAATTCAAATTGATGGCACCCGAGGCGTTACTTACCAATAATTTTGAAATTCCGAGTGCTTTCATCACACGCACCGGGAAGGTAACATCTTGCAAGGAATACCCTTCATACACGTGAAAACGACCTTGCATCAGAATCACTTTTTTACCTGCAAGCGTCCCGTATATAAGTTTGCCCGTATGGAATTCAACGGTGGCTGTGGGGAAATTAGGAATGTGATTGTAGCTCATTTCAGCTTCAATTTCAACTTCCTCTAAAATCTTGCCGAGTCCGGTGCCTAAGATAATTCCGATTTCGGGTGTGCCAAATGACCGCTGTTTTAGAAATTCAACGGCTTGTTGTACGTATTGTTTTGTGCTTGTCGCCATAAATATCGATTCAAATATGTTTTAAAAAGGGCTGAAATGCAGCCACATCCTTAATATCTTCGTAATAATCTACATCATTTTTTTCGGGCAGCAAGATAAGGCTTTCTGCGCTTAAATCTTCCAAGGTGTCGCGCTGTACTGAGTCAGTGCCCCATGCTTTGTTTTTGAAAATGGCAGGGTTCAATTTCTTCATGCCGAGCAGGTAATAGCCGCCATCTTCGGCCGGACCCAAAACAAAATCGTTCGCGTGTAACGCCAAGAAAGCATCATTTATATCTGCCGCGTTGATGTCAAACATATCACTACCTATAATGATTGCTCGCTCATAGCCCAAGGAAAGAACTTCCTTAAATGCGCTTTCCATCCGCAGTCCAAGATCATCACCGCGCTGAACTTTCTTCCTGAAAATAGCTTCGTCCCAAAGGTCATGGCTGTGCACTTTTTCTGAATAATACACAAACTTATCGGCCAACACGCCAGCTGAAATAGTTGCCGTGTGTTGCACCAAGAAGGTGTAAATTTCTAAGGCTTTTTCATCACCTACCGTAGCGGCCAAACGTGTTTTACACTTCCCCAATTCTGGGTTTCTTGTAAAAATAATGAGTGCATTTTTTGAGGTAGGGTAGTGAAACACATCCTTTGATTGTTCCTTTTCATCAGAAGTTTTAGAACCTAATATTGCCATGAATTAGCGTTGCGTAATTATTGATGTTTTACATTATAAACGGGAATGCCCTTGGTGAGCCACTTGCTCCAAGATTTCGAAAAAGCGTGAACGCTATCGGTTTCTTTTGCTACCCAATTTAAGACCGGGTATCCTTTATTTTTCCATTCAAAGATTCCGCCATAGAGGTTCTTAATGTTGGTAAAGCCTTGTTCTTGCAGTTTTTCTCCAATTTCTTCACTACGTATCCCTAACGAACAATACACAATTATGGGGGTGTCTTTTTCTGGTATTTCTTCGGAAATTTTCTCTGCTGAAAATTGATTGTACCCCACAAATCGGGCTCCTTCTAACTTTGAAACTTGATATTCTTCTATTTCTCTAGCGTCTAGGATCACAATGTTCTGATGCATTTGAAGGGCTCTTAAACCCTCTACCGAAATGTAGGGGACACTGCGCGTGTTGTATTGTTCTAGCAAAACATCCAAGCTTTTTTGGGCATAAATTGAGGAACCGCTTAATACAACCAAAGCAGTGGTTGCTAGCATTATTCTCAGCGCATGTTGGCAAATTTTAAAAGTGATGTCGAGGTGTTTTTTCATTGTAGCTCAAAGATAAAGATAATACCTACTAAAGACGAATTCCGAAGCCTTGATACCCACTTTCTGTTGGGGGAAGTATTTCCGTATTGTCCCAGATTCCTGTGATAATGGTTCTCGCATATTCTTCAGGCAGTGGTTCGTTTTGCATCAAACGGCTGGTTAACTTATAATTGTATTCCATTTGCTGATGGGTGTATTTCAAATTTCCGTCATCGTTATTCAAAATGGCGTACCATACATTGGGGGAACCATCGTTTGCTGGCATGCCAATAACGCCGGGATTGAGCCATAGTTTGTCGTTTTCTGAATGGTGAAAAGGTAAACCGCAATGTCCTGCAACGATTACATCACTTTTTGTCGTTTCAAAATGAATTTGCTTTCGTTCCCAGGGGGTCGATTTAAATATAAATTCTGAAACGTTCTCATAGCCTCCATGCAATACCATAACTTTTTTACCCGCATATTCGAAGGCAATATGATTGGGCAAACCCGCCAAATAATCTAGAGACGAAGCTGAAAGTCGTGCTTGAGCGTACGGATACCATAATTGTGAAAAACCATCACAACGGGAACCCGCTCTAAAATCACAGCCACAGTCTTCGGCACCTTCTCTCAATTGAATTTCAACATTGCCCAAAATACTTTGGGCACCCCAAAGCTTTAAAAGCTGCACGGTTTCCTCGGGTTGCGCACAATAACCCACAATGTCTCCGGTACAAATACATCGTTCTGGAGGAATATGCTCCATTTCGGCAATGCGTTTTAATTCTTCAAGCGCTTGTAAATTACTGTACGCGCCACCAAAAAGAAGCACTTTCCCCGTT
>JAWWCH010000265.1:0-3715 GCA_033720575.1 Marinirhabdus sp. | reverse complement strand
GGTTCCGGGAATGGTAGCAAAAATGCTAGATGCAAATTTTGTCAATACCTGTATCAACCTGGAAATCGAAGGTGACTCGGTTACTGCAATTCGCGAAATTGACGGCGGAAAAGAAACTATTAGCACGTCGCTTCCGCTAGTGGTAGGAGGTCAGAAAGGATTGGTTGAAGAAAGTGATCTTCGCATTCCTAATATGCGTGGTATTATGCAAGCACGCTCTAAACCTCTACATGTAAAAGAAGCCTCTGATAGTACTGCAGAAACCAATACCAAATCTTTTGAAAAACCAGCACCTAAGGGAGCGGTAAAGTTGGTAGACAACGTAGATGAATTGGTTAATTTATTACACAATGAAGCAAAGGTGATATAAGCACCTCACTTCCAAAAAATAAGAAATATGTCAGTTTTAGTATATACAGAATCCGAAAATGGATCATTCAAAAAAATAGCGCATGAAGCCGTATCTTATGCCAAAGGCATTGCTGATGCGATGGGAACAACGGTCACCGCTGTAGCAGTAAACGCAGACAATACGTCAGAGCTAGGGCAGTACGGCGCGTCAAAAGTGCTAGAGATCTCTAATGACGCATTGAAAAATTTTAATGCCGAAGCCTATGCCGATGCTGTGGCACAAGCAGCCAAGCAAGAAGGCGCAAAGGTGGTTGTACTCACCTCTAGTGCGAACAGTAAATTTATGGCGCCGCTACTTGCCGTAAATCTAGAAGCAGGATATGTACCGAACGTTACCGAACTTCCTACATCAACAGATCCCTTTACAGTAACGCACAGCGTGTTTACGAATAAGGCATTTTCAAATACTGAGATCAATACTGAAGTGAAAATTATCGGTATTGCCAAAAATGCCTATGGGGTTCACGAACATGAAACAACTGCTTCATCTGAAGCGTTTTCACCATCGCTTTCAGACGAAGACTTTTCAACCAAGGTAGTTTCTGTTGACAAGGCTACCGATAAAGTGACCATTGCAGATGCCGAAATTGTAGTTTCAGCAGGACGAGGGATGAAAGGTCCTGAAAATTGGGGCATGATTGAAGAATTGGCCGAAACCTTGGGCGCCGCTACTGCATGTTCAAAACCCGTAAGTGATATGGGCTGGAGACCGCATAGTGAGCACGTAGGACAAACCGGAAAGCCCGTAGCATCCAACCTTTACATTGCTATTGGTATTTCAGGGGCGATTCAGCATTTGGCAGGAATCAACGCTTCTAAAACCAAAGTGGTGATCAACAACGATCCTGAAGCACCTTTCTTTAAAGCTGCCGACTACGGAATCGTAGGTGATGCCTTCGAAGTGGTTCCACAATTGATTGAAAAATTGAAAGAATTCAACGCGGCAAATGCGTAATCTAAAGACCTCCCCTTCCACGGGGAGGTTTTTTGTTTCTCCACTCGGAAATTCACAGGATTTTGCACCTCCTTTAGTACCGTTTTCTTTACCATTCCATTTATTGTGGTATTTTTGCTCTATCACCACATCGAAACTATGAGCCTAGTACGCTTAAATATTAAAGGAATTTCTTATAGCCAAACCCAAAATGGGGCCTATGCCCTTATATTGAATGAGGTTGACGGCGAACGCAAATTACCCATCGTCATTGGCGCCTTTGAGGCACAATCCATTGCTATTGCGCTCGAAAAAGAAATTAAGCCCCCGAGACCGCTTACCCATGATCTCTTTAAAAATTTTGCAGATCGGTACGCCATAGTGGTAAAACAGGTGATCATCCATAAATTGGTGGATGGCGTATTCTATTCCAGCATCATTTGTGAACGCGATGAGGTTGAAGAGATCATCGATGCTCGTACTAGCGATGCTATTGCACTTGCACTTCGATTTAACGCACCTATATTCACCTATAAAAGCATCTTGGAAAAAGCGGGTATCTATTTGAAAACCTCCCCCACAAAAAAGAAGAAAATCTCAGATCAGGAAGAAGCGATTCTCGAAGAACTTATTTCTGGGGAAGACAAGGAATCTGCTCCAAAAAACAAAGAAAATTTCAAAAAGTTCACCATAAAAGAGTTGAACGCAATGTTAGATGAGGCCGTGGCCAATGAAGACTACGAGCGCGCAGCAAGCATTCGGGACGAAATTTCAAAACGAGGGTAATGTCCACGCCCCACGCCACGCTATGAAACAGTTGAAGCAACTCGCTCTCGTCGTTTTTATCCTAGGAAGTTTAGGTACGGCAATGGCCCAATCCATTCAAAACGACTGGAGATTTTCTTCCGTCACAGACGAAAATGGAAATGACGTATTCGTTGTAACTGAAAATGACACTTTCTCACTGCAAGACGGCCGTTTTACCTATCAACTCGCGGCGAAAGACAGCTTAAACGCTTCTGGTGACTATCTTCTACAAGATAACTTATTGGTGTTATTTTACACCCAACCTAAAGACACCATACGAAGATACCGTATCACCAAGGCAACAGATTCTACTTTAGCCTTTGTTGAAAATGGCGTTATCTATTCGTTGGACAAAGCAGGCCCAGATTCCGCTGTGATAGATGAAGTTCCTATTACTGCTGCCACCAATGACGTCATTCCGTCGCAGGGTTTTTCATTTGATAGCCTTTGGCGAGGTATGTTGGGCATGTTGGTTTTGTTAGTTATCGCCTATATCTTTAGTGCCAAACGAAGTGCCATAAATTGGCGCACCGTAGGTTTAGGACTCGCCCTACAATTGATCATTGCCATTGGGGTTTTAAAAGTTCCTTTTATCCAGGGTATTTTTGATGCGGTTGGAAAAGTCTTCATAAAAATATTGGATTTCACCAGAGCCGGTAGTCAGTTTCTTTTTGAAGGATTGGTAGTAGACATGGAAACCTTCGGCTTTATCTTCGCGTTTCAAGTATTGCCAACCATTATTTTCTTTTCTGCTCTGACTTCGGTTTTATTCTACCTAGGGATCATCCAAAAAGTGGTCAAAGCCTTTGGTTGGTTACTGTCTAAAGTGCTGCGAATTTCTGGTGCCGAAAGTTTAAGCGTGGCTGGTAACATTTTTCTGGGTCAAACGGAAGCCCCCTTGCTCATCAAGGCCTATTTGGAAAAGATGAACAAAAGTGAGATGCTTCTGGTCATGATCGGAGGCATGGCAACAGTAGCGGGAGCGGTGTTGGCAGCTTACATCGGATTTTTAGGCGGAGAAGATCCCGAACTGCGTTTGGTATTTGCAAAACATTTATTAGCGGCTTCGGTTATGGCCGCGCCGGGAGCCATTGTCATTTCAAAAATGTTGTATCCACAAACCGAAGAAATCAATACCGACGTACATGTGTCATCAGAAAAAATCGGTTCAAATATCTTGGATGCTATTGCCAACGGTACTACGGAAGGCCTTCGTCTCGCCGTAAATGTGGGCGCCATGTTATTGGTTTTCGTAGCCTTTATCGCCATGTTTAACGGAATACTGGGCTGGATTGGCGAAATCACTTCTTTTAACGATTGGATGGCGGCAAACACCTCCTATCCAGAGCTTTCTTTAGAGGCCATTCTGGGGACCATATTTGCACCCTTGATGTGGCTCATTGGTGTAGCCGAAGAAGATATGATGATGATGGGGCAACTCTTAGGAATTAAACTTGCCGCAAGTGAGTTTGTGGGATACATTCAATTGGCAGATTTGAAAAATACGGCGAATACCGTTCATCTTAGCTATGAAAAATCGATCATCATGGCCACCTACATGCT
>JAWWCH010000264.1:0-3730 GCA_033720575.1 Marinirhabdus sp. | reverse complement strand
TTTTATAAAAATATATATTGTCTAATTTTGTTATGTGAAAATTCGGTAGTTTCTCTTACTCTGTTAACATTAGCATCCAAATCTCATCACGTATAATTTTTTAAAATCTCGAAGTAAGATTTCGATGGAAATAAATAAAAAAGCCCTTCAAAAGGAAGGGCTTCATTTTATAATAAAAAATTAAGTTTTTATTACTTAACTACTTTCACCGTTTTAGATGCACCGTTAATTGTTACATTAACTAAGTAAGCACCAGAAGAAAGAGCGCTCATGTCAATACTTGGTGAAATTACACCTGGAGTAGCAGACATTACCACTTTTCCTAATACGTCGTAAACTACAACAGCATCAACAATCTCGCTAGACTGGATGTTCAATCTGTTTTGTACTGGGTTAGGATAGATACTAAAATTAGACGCTGAAAAATCATCTGCACCTAATACACCCTCAACCAATTGTACATCATCGATGTAATAAGTGTTGGTTGCTGAATCAGCAAAAAGATCTAAACCACCCCATACAGTAATTGCAGGGTCGTTAAAAGCTTGTGATCCAATAGAAGAACCATTCAAAGAGATGTCATATGTCTGACCATCAACATCTACTTCAACTTTAACTTCAAACCACTCATCTTCTGGATAAGATCCTGTAAATCCTTCATTCGCATCTGTCAAAGTTCCTCCTACAAGCGTAATATCGCTCGAAAGGAATTCTAGATTAGCATTTGCATTAGGGTCTACACTTCCTTGAAGATTGAAATAACCAGTATTTCCAGAAGGAACGTACATTTGGAATACTAACGTCCAAATTCCAGAATCAGCTACACCTTGAAAATCAAGAACCGCATCCTGTGCTTGTACATCATTTGGTCCGATAAGGATTGATGCATTTCCAGATAAAGACTGCTCGTTTGTAACAATAGCGTTCTGAACACCATCATCATTTCCATCCCAAGTAGTCCATCGGTCTGTAAAAAGGTTTCCTAATGCATAATTTTCGATATCATCAGTAAATTGTGCATTTGCACTAGCAACCATACCAAAAACAACGATTGCTAATAAGTAAATTTTTCTCATAATAATTGTTTAATATTGAATTAATTTTGTCTGACAAATATAAGCAAAAGCAGCGTGAATACCTAAGATATTTAACACATATTTTAATGGCTCACCCAAGAATATTTTTCTAACACACTTTTCGTACCTTTGCAGCATCAATACATATTTGATTTCAATGGCTCAAACTGTTCCTTATACACCGAAAAATAAAGTACGAATTGTAACCGCGGCATCCCTGTTCGATGGGCATGATGCTGCAATCAATATTATGCGCCGTATCATTCAATCTACCGGGGTGGAAGTCATTCATTTGGGACACGATAGAAGTGTTGAGGAAGTTGTGAATACGGCCATTCAAGAAGATGCAAATGCCATCGCAATGACTTCTTATCAGGGAGGACATACCGAGTACTTTAAATATATGTATGACTTGCTACAGGAAAAGGGAGCTGGACACATTAAAATTTTCGGCGGCGGAGGTGGCGTCATTTTGCCTTCTGAGATTGAAGAGTTGATGGAGTATGGTATCACCCGTATTTACTCTCCTGATGATGGCCGTGAAATGGGCCTTCAGGGAATGATCAATGACTTGGTGCAAACGGCCGATTTTCCAATAGGTGATAGCTTAAATGGCGAACTCAACCAACTTTCATCTGACAATCCAGGAGCGATTGCTCGGGTTATTTCTTCCGCAGAAAACTTTCCAGAAGTGGCAAAAGAAACCATGAATGCCATCCATGAACGCAATGCCAAAATCAGTACACCTGTGTTGGGAATTACCGGAACCGGAGGAGCGGGTAAGTCGTCTCTAGTTGATGAACTCGTGCGCCGATTTCTCATTGATTTTCCTGAAAAAACCATTGGGTTGATTTCGGTAGATCCTTCTAAACGAAAAACAGGTGGAGCCTTATTGGGAGACCGCATTCGAATGAATGCTATTAATTCCCCACGTGTATATATGCGTAGCTTAGCTACCAGACAAAGCAATTTGGCATTGTCTAAATATGTAGCGGAAGCCATTGAAGTGATAAAAGCGGCAGGATATGACCTTATTATATTAGAGACTTCTGGAATTGGCCAAAGTGATACCGAAATCTTGGAGCATAGTGATATTTCACTGTATGTGATGACACCAGAATTTGGTGCCGCCACCCAATTGGAGAAAATTGACATGCTCGACTTTGCCGATTTGGTTGCCATCAATAAGTTTGATAAGCGCGGTTCGCTAGATGCGCTGCGGGATGTAAAGAAACAATACATGCGCAATCACCAACTTTGGGATACCCCGCAAGACGAGCTCCCTATTTTTGGCACAATTGCCTCACAATTCAATGATCCGGGGATGAATACACTCTACAAAGCCATCATGGATCAGCTGGTCAAAAAAACCAAGACAGACCTCAATAGCACATTTCAGATTACCGACGAAATGAGTGAGAAGATTTTTGTTATTCCGCCGGCGCGTACCCGTTATCTATCAGAGATTGCTGAAAATAATCGTGCCTACGATGCAACTGCTGTGAATCAAGCGAAAGTAGCACAACAATTGTTCGGAATTTTTAAAACGATAGAAACCGTTTCTGGCACTACACCCACACTCGATAAGAGTGGTATTGATACAGACGCCTTATCGTCAAGTACCGAAAACGATCAACTTGTTAAATTACTAGTTGCAGAATTTGATAAGGTCAAAATGGACCTTGATCCTTACAACTGGGAGGTGATCACTACTTGGGATGAAAAAGTGAATCGATACAAGAGTCCAGTGTACAGCTTTAAGGTGCGGGATAAAGAAATTAAAATAGAAACACATACCGAAAGTCTTTCGCATACGCAAATTCCGAAGGTGGCCTTGCCAAAGTACGAAGCTTGGGGTGACATCTTAAAATGGTGTTTGCAAGAAAATGTGCCAGGTGAGTTTCCATACACCGCTGGATTGTATCCATTCAAGAGAACCGGGGAAGACCCCACACGAATGTTTGTCGGTGAAGGGGGCCCAGAACGAACCAACCGCAGATTTCACTATGTGAGCCTCGGTATGCCAGCAAAGCGACTCTCTACCGCTTTTGATAGTGTTACCCTCTACGGAAATGATCCAGGACATCGTCCAGATATCTATGGAAAAATCGGGAATGCTGGTGTTTCCATATGTTGCTTGGATGACGCCAAAAAATTATATTCTGGATTCGATTTGAGTAATCCGATGACCTCTGTAAGTATGACCATTAACGGTCCAGCACCAATGTTACTCGGATTTTTTATGAATGCAGCCATTGATCAGAATTGCGAGAAGTACATCAAGGAAAACGGATTGGAAGAAGAAGTGGAAGCGAAGATTGCCGCATTGTTCGAAGGTAAAAAACGACCTGAATACCAAGGTGAACTTCCCGAAGGGAATGATGGTCTCGGACTCATGTTGCTGGGTACCACGGGTGACCAGGTTTTGCCAAAAGATGTATATGAAAAGATAAAGGCAGAAACCTTAAAACAGGTTCGGGGGACCGTACAAGCCGATATTTTAAAAGAAGACCAAGCGCAGAACACCTGTATTTTTTCAACAGAATTTGCGTTGCGATTAATGGGCGATGTGCAACAATACTTCATCGAAGAACAGGTTCGTAACTTTTATTCGGTATCCATCAGTGGATACCACATCGCAGAAGCGGGAGCAA
>JAWWCH010000263.1:0-3747 GCA_033720575.1 Marinirhabdus sp. | reverse complement strand
TGCTTCTAGAAGCCGCAAATTCTTTGAGTTGTTTGTTCTCTATGATTCCGGCACCTACGCGATAAAACAAATCTAAACTGGTTTTCACTTTGAAGTAGTTCACCATTTGGTTGACCGTGCGTTCATCTAAGGTGATTTTCAACGACTTCAGTTTTCTGGCCAAAATCTCTTTTCCGTCGGAAGCAATTTGCTTTTGCTCCTCTTTGAGAGACGATTTAATTTTACTTCTGGCCTTACCAGTAGAGGCATAATCGAGCCAACTGGCTGAAGGTTTTGCCTTTTCGGATGTAATAATCTCAACCTGATCGCCACTCTTCAATTCATGGCTCAACGGACGAAGTTTACCGTTCACTTTGGTGCCTCGGGTATGCAAGCCCACTTCGGTATGGATGTGGAAGGCAAAGTCTAACGCGGTGGCTCCTTTTGGCAACGAATACAGATCTCCTTTTGGACTAAACACAAAGATTTCCTTGGCATACAGATTCAGTTTAAACTCTTCTACGAAATCTATGGCGCTAATCTCGCTATTCTCAAGGGTTTCTTGTAATTTGTTCAGCCAATCTTCGAGACCGTCCTCCTTTTCATCATTCTTGTATTTGTAGTGGGCAGCAAAGCCTTTCTCGGCAATTTCATTCATGCGCTCACTTCTAATCTGCACTTCCACCCATTTTCCTTTAGGGCCCATCACAGTGATGTGCAAGGCTTCGTACCCAGTTGATTTAGGTGAAGAAATCCAATCGCGCAAACGTGTCGGGTTCGGTCTAAAGTGATCAGTTACGATAGAGTAGATTTTCCACGCAATAAATTTTTCAGCCTCTCCAGATTCACTGGAATAAATAATTCGAACCGCAAACTTGTCGTATACCTCGTCAAAGCTCACGTTTTGGGCAATCATTTTTCTGCGTATGGAAAAAATAGATTTCGGGCGTCCCTTTATTTCGTACTGCAGTCCTTCCGCGTCTAGCGAATCTTTGATCACTTTGTTGAAGTCTTCAATATAGGCATCTTGCTCTTCTTTGCTTTCCTTGATTCGGCTCAGGATATCTTTGTATACTTCAGGTTCTGTATATTTTAAGCCCAAGTCTTCCAACTGTGATTTCACATTGTACAAGCCAATTCGGTGTGCGAGTGGGGCATAGATGTACAAGGTTTCTGAAGCAATTTTAACCTGTTTGTGTTCCGGCATGCTGTCCATGGTTTGCATGTTGTGCAAGCGGTCTGCAATTTTGATGATAATCACCCGAATATCCTCGTTCAAGGTGAGCAGCATCTTCCTGAAGTTTTCGGCCTGAAGCGAAACATCCCCGTCATAGGGCATGTTCGATATTTTCGTGAGTCCGTCAACAATTCGGGCAACGGTCTCACCAAACAACTGTTCCAGGTCGGCCAACGTATAATCGGTATCCTCTACCACATCATGTAGTAGTGCGGCGGCAATAGAGGTGGCGTCTAGGCCAATTTCGGAAGCTACAATCTTCGCCACAGCGATAGGATGAAAAACGTAAGCCTCACCACTTTTTCGCCGTTGATCTTTATGGGCATCTACAGCCACGTCAAATGCAGAACGTATCAATTTCTTATCGGCTGCCGAAAGGGTTCGGTAGCTAATTTTCAAGAGCTGCTTATACTGTTTAGCCAGCTGTTTTTTCTCTGCCTCTAAAACGTCTTCAGTCATAGATTAAAAGTACGATTCTGTATGAAATGAACCAATTTTTATGCCATTATCTTTTAAATATAGTTTCGTGCTATTCAATTAATTTCAAATAGAATAATTTTATTTAAAAAATTAAAAATCAGTTGATTATTTAATTTTAAGTGAAGTGTTAATCTAGCTTCTTTCATTTAGGTTTATGCGTTCACGACTTAGGTAATTGCCGTTTTCGAGCTGACTGATATATGCAATAAGTTCTTCGCGTAGCTTACAGTGGAGCTTCCACGCTGTATTGGTATCTTTTGCACTACACAAGGCACGAAGTTGGATCGATTTTTCAGTAACCTCTACCACCTCTAAGATGGGCGGATGGTCTTCATCCCAGTCGTCTGAATCTTTTAAAAGACTTTCAAATTTGTCGCGAACCTTAGAGACATCGGTTTGGTAATCGGCGTAAAGTGTAATGGGCCTTATTTGCTGGCTGCTGGTCATAGACCAATTCTCGAAAATATTCGAAATCACCCACTTTAAAGGTACAACCAAACGTCTAAGGTCCCAGGTGCGAACAACGAGATAGGTAAACCCTATTTCTTCCACACTGCCCCAATCGTCTTTGATGATTACAGTATCACCCACTTTAACCGGACGCGTAATGGCGATTTGTAAGCCCGCAAAAATGTTTCCCAAGGTATTTTGGGCGGCGATACCTAAAATTACCGTTGCCACTCCAGCCGAAGCCAAAAGCGATATACCTACCTTTTCAAGTGCTCTAAACTGTGAGATGATGAAATACCCTCCAATTACGACAATCAAAAAAGTAATAATTCTGCGGCCCACTGAAATATACGTCAGTAGTTTTCGGGCCTCATCATTTTCTTCTTCTGAAATATCGCCCACTTTATTTTCAGCGATATAGGTCATGGTATAATCTACCAATCGGGTTACAAACCATGTAATAGACGCAACGATAAGTATGATGAGGGATGTGTATACGAAGTTGGCGAAACCACCAGATAGTGAAATAAGATTGTTTAGAGTGATGTAAAAAAATACGGTTCCGATGAGGAGCCCTGCGGGTTTCGCTAACGTATTGGCGATATTTTTAATAAGGAACTTATCTGATTTCGCGAAGAGCTTTCGAAATACGATTACGCTCAGTTTCGCCAAGCCATAAGCAAGTAATAATAGAACGAGCGTTCCGATCAATTTCCAAAGGGCTATTCCTAATAAAGGGACGTTAGCCCATTCAGGCATCATTCGATCTAATTTTCGGGGCCCATAGGCCTCATAGAGTGGTTCAATATTTTCCACTGTATTTGCCGAAATCAGCCAGAAAGCGCCAAATTCTTTGTACCGAACCCGTTGTACGCGCATCACTATGTCGCGTCCATCAAGTTCTACTTCCCCAAATACCACACTACGCCGCGGTTTCCCAGCAATGCCTTTATTCGTTGAAGTTGTAATATCTATTTGCCCATCGGGTCGATCAGACAATCCATCCCAGTCTATGCTTACACGTTGATTGATCACAAAGTAGAGCTTTTTGGATAGTGTGATGGCATCTTCCTCGGTCATTGAAAGTGGCATCAAGTTGTAGTTCAACGCATGGATGGCATCTTCATACTTTCCATTTCGAGCGCTCATAATGAAATGTTCAAGTACAGCCTGTGGGGTTCGAAGATTGAATTCGGTAGGAGGCAAGCCAATTTGCTCATTCAAGCGGTCTACCCGGTAAAACGCTTCGTTATAATCTCCGAATGGATTGTTGCCATGTTCGGCATTCTCATCAATTACTGATTTCTTGGTAGGCTGATTTTGATCAGCGTTTACTTCGGTGCTGTCTTTGGTTTGTTTTTGAAAAGTATTTGATTCTTCGGCAGCACAAATAGCTCCATTTAAAATGAGGATGAGGAAAATAAGGTGTGAAAGAAAGGTTAGTTGTTTCATACCCCACAAAATACTGAATAATTGCATTTTAGGAATACCAATTAACGGCTTCTTAACTTTGCTTACTGTATTAAATTTCGAAAACGTTGTACCAAGGTTGGGTGTGAATAATGGACAAAAACATACGACGGGTGAGGCGTAAGATTGCT
>JAWWCH010000262.1:0-3756 GCA_033720575.1 Marinirhabdus sp. | reverse complement strand
TAAGGCAGGTCTAGGACTCCTAGGAAACATGGTGGGCGATAACAAAGCGGTAGCCTGCATAGAAGACACTGCAGTCGCCCTATCTGATCTGCCCGCTTTTATTGCCGAATTCACGGCCATTATGGAGGCACATAAGCAGAAAGCTGTGTATTATGCCCATGCAGGAGCAGGAGAGCTGCATCTACGACCGATTCTAAATCTGAAAACGAAAAAAGGAGTAGGCCTATTTAGAGAGATTACCACCGAGGTAGCAGCATTAACCAAAAAATACAAAGGTTCCTTTTCGGGAGAGCATGGGGATGGTATCGTGCGCGCAGAATTCTTGAAAATGCAGATTGGCGCTTCCAACTTTGAACTTTTAAAGCGTATCAAAAAACGATTCGATCCAAATAATATCTTTAATCCGGGCAAGATTACAGATGCGTGGCCTATGGATGAAAGTTTAAGGACCGACACTAAAACCCCTGAAATAAGCACTAAATTCGATTTTAGCGATTCGCAAGGAATCGTACGTTTGGCTGAAAAATGCAATGGTAGTGGCGATTGTAGAAAGACCGAACTTTCTGCAGGGGCCATGTGCCCCAGTTATCATGCCACCCGAGATGAAAAGGACACTACGAGAGCACGCGCCAACATGCTACGGGAGGTATTGACACAAAATCAAGCTCCCAATGCTTTCAATTCTGAAGCATTAAAGGAGGCATTTAGCCTGTGTATCAGCTGTAAAGCCTGTGCTTCTGAATGCCCCAGCAATGTAGATATGGCCACCGCCAAATCGGAGTTTCAGTACCAATATGCAAAGAGCAACGGACGAAGTAAAAGCGATCTGTTTGTTGCAAACAGCACGAAATACAATCGAATGGCTTACCGCTTTCCTAAACTAGCAAATGTATTTTTGCAGCAGCGCTGGTTGGTGTCAATCCTCAAAAAGAGAGCAAATATAGCGGCAAAACGCTCTATGCCAGAGATATCAACTAAAAGGTTAGATAAAGTAATATATAAACCTATAAAAGAGGCGGTTGTAAAAAGAAAGGTATATCTTTTTGTGGACGAATTTAGTCACTATTTGGATATTGAAATTGTGTTCGATAGCATTCAGTTGTTAACACACTTGGGTTATGAAGTGGAAGTGTTGACCGAATATGATAGTGCCAGAGCACTGCTTTCTAAAGGGTTCTTGGAAGAGGCAACAAAAGAAATTAATAGAACCGTAGCCGCGTTTCAGGATATCATTACCGCCCAGACTCCGCTAGTTGGAATAGAACCTTCGGCCATTCTTGGGTTCCGTGATGAATTTCCCCGACTGGCAACACATAAGGAAAAGGCAAAAAAATTAGGTGCTCACTGCTTTCTCATTGAAGAGTTTATTTCTGCAGAAATTCGAAAAGGGGTCATTGTGTCTGATCAGTTTACTTCCGAAGAAAAGCATATAAAAGTGCATGTACATTGCCACCAAAAGGCACTAAGCGATCAAAAAATAACCTTCGACATGCTAAATCTGCCTAAGAATTATAAACCCACGCTTATCCCTTCAGGTTGTTGTGGTATGGCTGGGAGTTTTGGGTATGAGAAGGAGCATTATGAAACGAGTATGAAAATAGGGGAGTTACGGTTGTTTCCTGCGGTTCGTAAGGCTTCTATCGACACTATCATTGCGGCCAACGGAACCAGTTGTCGCCATCAAATTAAAGATGGCACCCAAAGAAAGGCATTGCATCCGGTGACGATCTTAAAAGAGGCGTTGTTGCCATTGAAGGATTAAAGTCCATGAAGCAATTGAAATGCAGAGATTAGTTGGGTTTTCTCTGTGATATCATCCTTGTTTTTTTTCCGGAATATCACGCGTTTCATTTTCTTCGGATGGTGACGATACATCGTCCAGCATTCATTGTCATATTCCAAAGCGGTTAAGTTTTCGATCCAATCCCCACTGTTCAAGTATACACAACGGCCCTTTTTATTTCTAATACTGCGCATGGCGGGTTCGTGTATGTGACCGCAAACCACATAATCAAATCCGTTCTCAATAGCAAGATCGGTAGCGGTAGTTTCGAATTTAGAAATAAAAGCGACCGCGCCTTTCACTGAATTTTTAATCTTTTTCGACAATGAGTACTTTTCCTTGCCCAAGGCTTGCAGAACCGTATTGATAAAACGATTCAATACAATTAAGAAATCATATCCCCATCCACCCAATTTGGCGATCCATTTGGTATGCTGAATCGAGGCATCGAAGACGTCTCCATGGAAAAACCATGCTTTCTTGCCATCCAAATTAAGCACCAACTTATCTACGATTCGGATATTTCCCATTTTGGTATCACTAAATTTCCGAAGCTTTTCGTCGTGATTCCCCGTGATATAATACACTTGGGTACCTTTGGTGGCCAATGCTAGGATTTTCTTGATGACTTGTAGGTGTGCTTTTGGAAAATAACGCTTTCTAAACTGCCAAATGTCTATGATGTCACCATTCAGAATGAGCTTTTTGGGTTTGATGGAATTTAAATACTGTAATATTTCCTTCGCATGGCAACCATAGGTGCCAAGGTGAAGATCTGATATTACAACCACATCTAGTTTTCTCTTCAAGGATACTGCTTTTGGGAACAAAGATGCTACGAATGCCCTGATCTTAGGTTATAGCAACATTATCATTACACTAATAATGTATTAATATGGGTAGATTTTAGACATGTCTTCTTGTCAAGGTTTATTTTTAGGTTTCAGGTGAAAGATTTACATTTGTTGAAAAGCATTGTATGGCAGGAAACACCTTCGGAACGCATTTTAAACTCACGACGTTTGGAGAGTCACATGGCGTTGCCATTGGAGGTGTTATAGAAGGTTGCCCAGCGGGTCTGGAGCTTGATATGGATGCCATTCAAAACGAAATGCAGCGGCGGAAGCCCGGTCAATCTGCTATTGTCACGCAACGCAAAGAGAATGATGCCGTACAATTCCTTTCGGGTATTTTTGAAGGGAAAACCACAGGTACTCCCATCGGATTTGTGATTCCCAACACCGATCAAAAGTCTAAAGATTATTCGCACATTAAAAATACGTATCGACCCTCGCATGCCGATTTCACCTTTGATAAAAAATACGGGCATCGGGATTATCGCGGTGGCGGACGATCTTCAGCACGAGAAACCGCCTGTAGGGTAGTTGCTGGCGCCGTTGCGAAACAACTTCTTAAAAATGTTCAAATCACGGCATTTGTGTCTTCAGTAGGCACTATGCAATTGAACAAAAGCTATCAAGAACTTGATTTCTCTGAAATAGAAAAAAATCCGGTACGTACTGCAGATCCTGACATGGCAGTGGCCATGGAACAATACATCAAAACAATTAAAAAGCAAGGAGACACGGTTGGTGGTACCATTAGTTGTGTTGTTCAACATATGCCCATTGGCCTGGGTGAGCCTGTATTTGATAAATTACACGCGCGACTCGGTAAAGCCATGCTTTCTATCAATGCCGTTAAGGGCTTTGAGTATGGAAGTGGATTTGAGGGCTCAAAAATGCGAGGTAGCGAACATAATGATGTATTTAATGAAGACGGAAGTACCCAAACCAATTTTAGTGGAGGTATCCAAGGCGGAATCAGCAATGGGGAAGATGTTTATTTTAATGTGGCTTTTAAGCCTGTTGCTACCTTGATTCAAGACCAAAATACCATAAACAGCGACGGAGAGAGCGTGGTCATGAAAGGTAAAGGAAGACACGATCCTTGCGTAGTACCTCGCGCCGTTC
>JAWWCH010000261.1:0-3777 GCA_033720575.1 Marinirhabdus sp. | reverse complement strand
GGCGATCTGGTCAGTCTGGTAAAGGTGAAGGCCAAGGTGACGGCAATGGTGGGGGTGACGGCAATGGTAACGGAAATGGTGACGGCAACGGAGAAGATGGCAATAACGACGGCTACAACGAAGATTTGAATGGTAAACTATACGAAATCTATAAACAACAACAACAGTTGCGACAGCAATTACAAGATAAGTTGAGTAAGGAAGGACTTCGCGGAAATGGTGGAAACTTATTGCGACAAATGGAGCAAGTGGAGCAAGAACTTCTCGATAAGGGATTTAATAATCGTACCCTTGAAAAAATGCTCAATTTGCAATACGAATTGTTGAAATTGGATAAAGCAGATTTTGAACAGGGTCAAGAAAGCCGAAGAGAATCTACTTCAAATCGGAAGTCATACATCAATACCTTGCGCTTATCTCCAGAAGAGGTGAAGAAGTATTTTAATGCTACTGAAATACTAAATAGAGAAGCACTTCCCCTGAAACCAGAATACAAAGAAAAAGTACAGGATTATTTTAATGACAAAAATGATTGAATTTTATTCAGAAAATAATTTTGAACTACAGCACTCAGAGAATGTAGCGAGATGGCTTTCAGAAATCGTTACTTCGTATGATTGTGAAATGGGGGATATTATCTATATTTTTTGTGA
This sequence comes from Marinirhabdus sp., assembly GCA_033720575.1. GTDB lineage: Bacteria > Bacteroidota > Bacteroidia > Flavobacteriales > Flavobacteriaceae > Marinirhabdus. The sequence continues at coordinate 3,124 of JAWWCH010000261.1, read as the reverse complement.
TGATGCTTATTTGTATGAATTGAATGTGCAATTTTTAAATCACGATACCCTAACTGATATCATCAGTTTTGATAATTCCCTCGGGAAACAGCTACATGGTGAAATATATATTTCTACAGAACGGGTTGAAGAAAATGCATCAACATACAATACTACCTTTCAAGACGAATTACATCGGGTTATGGCACATGGAATCCTGCACTTGTGTGGATTCAAAGACAAGTCTGATGCAGAGGCGCGCGAGATGCGAACCGCCGAAGATACTGCATTGGCGGCCAGACATTTTCTGTAGTAGGTTGATTTCCAAGTTTTTATAAATTTAATAGGCTGATTTTGAGTTATTTAACTATCTTTGCCGGCCTAATAATGAACGTGATTGTTTCACGTGGAACAATTAGAATATATGTTTGAAAAGGAATATGATGTAATAGTAGTGGGTGCTGGGCATGCAGGTTCTGAAGCGGCAGCGGCAGCGGCCAATATGGGGTCTAAGACCCTTTTGATTACGATGAATCTTCAGAATATTGCGCAGATGTCATGCAATCCGGCAATGGGCGGAATAGCTAAAGGACAAATAGTGCGTGAAATCGATGCTTTGGGTGGATACAGCGGTATTGTTTCCGATAAATCTGCCATTCAGTTTAAAATGCTGAATAAATCTAAGGGTCCGGCAATGTGGAGCCCAAGGGTGCAAAGTGATCGCATGCGATTTGCTGAAGAGTGGCGAATGAAACTGGAGAATACTCCGAATTTAGATTTCTATCAAGAAATGGTTTCTGGTATTTTGGTGGAGGGAGATAAAATAGTAGGAGTTCGTACGTCTCTCGGACTTGAGGTTCGAGCGAAGGCTGTGGTACTGACCAATGGAACCTTTCTAAATGGATTGATCCATATCGGGGAAAAGCAATTTGGAGGAGGACGAGCTGGTGAACGCGCAGCTACAGGTATCACCAAAGATTTGGTTGATTTAGGGTTTGATTCTGGACGAATGAAAACTGGAACGCCGCCGCGTGTAGATGGAAGATCTTTAGATTTTTCGAAAATGGTCATTCAACCCGGAGACGATGATCCACAAAAATTTTCGTATTTAGATTGCACACAACCTCTAGTAGAACAACGTCCGTGTCATATGTCGTATACTAGTGAATGTGTACATGAGTTGTTGAAGGAGGGTTTTGATCGTTCACCGATGTTCAATGGATCTATAAAAAGTATTGGCCCAAGATACTGTCCCTCAATTGAAGACAAGATAAACCGCTTTGCAGATAAAGATAGACATCAACTCTTTGTGGAGCCTGAAGGATGGAATACTGTTGAATATTATATCAATGGTTTCTCAACATCATTGCCAGAAGATGTTCAATACAGAGCGTTAAAAGAGTGTGCTGGCTTTGAAAATGTCAAATTTTTTAGACCCGGATATGCCATAGAATACGACTATTTTCCGCCAACACAACTTCAGCATACCTTAGAGACAAAATTGGTGAACGGACTTTATTTTGCGGGCCAGATTAACGGTACAACCGGGTATGAAGAAGCGGCGTCGCAAGGACTTATGGCGGGTATAAATGCGCACTTGAAAATTCACGAGAAGGATCCTTTTATTCTTCAAAGAAATGAAGCGTATATCGGTGTTTTAATTGATGATTTGATCACCAAAGGTACAGAAGAGCCATATCGGATGTTTACGTCAAGAGCGGAGTATAGAACATTATTACGGCAAGATAATGCTGATTTTCGATTAACACCGAAGGCCTATGAAATCGGACTCGCTTCTGTGGAGCGTCTTCGAAAAATGGAAACAAAGAAGGAACGATCTTCTGCCTTCGTCAATTTTTTCAAAGAAACAAGCGTGTCCCATGATGAAATGAACCCAATTCTAGAAGCCAAAAATTCAGCAACTGTTACCCAAAGCGATAAAATGTTCAAGCTGTTTTCCCGCCCGGAAATTACCATGGAGGATATGCGAAAAATAGACTCAGTTGCGGAATATGTCGCTGAGCAAAATTTGAATCAAGAAGAATTGGAACAGGCAGAAATACAAGTGAAATATGCAGGCTATATTGAAAAAGAAAAGAACAATGCGGATAAGCTTAATAGGCTGGAGGGGATAAAAATTCCAAAGAACTTTGACTATTCAAAATTGAAATCGCTTTCATATGAAGCTCGTGAAAAACTTAAAGCCATTCAACCTGCAACGGTTTCTCAAGCGAGTCGTATTAGTGGTGTTTCTCCGAACGACATTTCCGTAATGCTGGTATACATGGGCCGCTAGCTTTTTGTTTCACGTGGAACATTTTACGAATTATATCTCCTGAAAGAATATTTGCATGTCTGATAAAATGAAATCTTATATTACTGTTACCGACCATTTGGTTTCAGGGGAAACATTTACCCTGCGTCATGACTCGGACTTGGATATGCTGATTACCGAACCAAAGCCGAGCGATTCTGAGCTTTCTAAATATTACGAAAGTGACGCCTATATTTCGCACACCGATCAGAAGAAAGGAATTCTGTCATTTCTATATCAGATGGTGAAATCGTATGCATTGGGTAGAAAAGTACAATTGGCAAATAAGTTGAATGGTGGAACTGGAACACTTTTGGATATCGGAGCAGGAACAGGTGATTTTCTAGTCGCGGCAAAAAATAAAGGATGGACTGTAGCTGGTGTTGAAGTAAATGACGCTGCCCGATCAAAAGCTTCCGAAAAGGGAATTGATCTGCACCATGTTGTTACAGAGATTGGAAATGAAAAGTTTGATGTTATCACCATGTGGCACGTATTGGAACATATTCCAAATCTTGAAGAAACGATTCAATCTTTACATCAATTATTAAAAAGCAATGGCAGATTGATCATAGCAGTTCCAAACTTCAGAAGTCATGACGCAAAGTATTATGGAAAATTCTGGGCGGCCTATGATCCACCAAGACATCTGTGGCATTTTTCTAGGACTGCTATGACAAAGCTTTTTGCTACATCATTTCATCTCGAAAAAATCAAACCGATGTACTTCGATTCGTTTTACGTGAGTTTGCTTTCCGAAAAATACAAGAATGGAACTTCATTTTCGCTCCGGGCATTTTTGGTCGGATTGGTTTCTAATCTCAAAGCGAT
>JAWWCH010000260.1:0-3812 GCA_033720575.1 Marinirhabdus sp. | reverse complement strand
GTCAAAGAAGCAAGCCGAAGACGCCGAGAAACGAGGTTCCATGGTTACCAGTGGTGACCGCAGCGCCAAGATTAGAACCTATAATTATCCGCAAGGCCGCGTTACCGATCACCGTATAAACCTTACACTCTATGATTTGTCCAACATTATTGATGGTGACATCCAAAGAATCATCGATGAATTGCAACTGGTTAGTAATACGGAAAAACTCAAGGAAACCGGCGAAACCTTTTAATCGAAACCTACTGGTATGACCACCCATGAATTAGTAGCGCAAATCCATCGAAAAAACTCCTTTCTCTGTATAGGTTTGGATGTAGATTTGAACAAGATTCCGAAGCATTTACTGGACCATGATGATCCCATATTTGAATTCAACAAACGCATTATTGACGCTACGCATCACTTGGCGGTTGCTTACAAGCCTAACACGGCTTTTTACGAAGCCTACGGCTTAAAAGGGTGGAGGGCCTTTGAGAAGACAATTTCCTACTTGAATGAAAATTACCCTGAGTTATATACCATAGCCGACGCAAAACGAGGTGATATTGGTAATACATCCACTATGTATGCAAAGGCCTTCTTTGATGATCTTGGCTTCGATTCGGTGACCGTTGCACCCTACATGGGAAAAGACAGTGTAGAGCCTTTCTTGGCATTCGAAGACAAGCACACCATTCTGTTGGCGCTGACCTCAAATGAAGGCGCTTTCGATTTTCAAACAAAAACGGTTGACGATCAAGCTCCATTGTACGAGACAGTGATTCAAACCTCTAAATCTTGGAAGAACGCGCACAATTTGATGTACGTCATTGGTGCAACCAAGGCAAGTTATTTGGGCGAGATTCGAAAGCTGGTTCCAGAGAGTTTTTTCCTCGTTCCTGGCGTTGGAGCTCAAGGAGGAAGTTTAGATGAGGTATGCCGCTATGGAATGAATAATGAAATAGGACTTCTTATTAATTCTTCCAGAGGTATCATTTACGCCAGTTCGGGAACTGATTTTGCTGAAGCGGCTGCGACTGCGGCATCAGAGTTACAGCAAAAAATGAAAGTCATCTTAGATGCAAACCGTTGATCAAATTGGCCGAACTGTAGTACTACCTGTTCCTGCAACAAGGATTGTCTCTCTAGTACCATCTCAAACTGAACTTTTGGTGGGATTAGGTTTAGAAGACCGAATTGTTGGTGTGACTAAATTCTGTGTACATCCCGATCATTTGCGCAAAACCAAAACTATTGTGGGCGGTACCAAACAAGTGCACTTTCACAAGATTGAAGCATTACAGCCCGATTTCATCATCTGCAATAAAGAAGAAAACACTGAAGAAATGGTAGCCGAATTGGAGCGTATTGCGCCAGTTTGGGTGAGCGATATCAGCACCATTAGTCACACGGTAGCCATGATTCAATCTTTTGGTCAATTTTTCAATTGTAAGGAACGTGGAGATGCTCTTGTGGAACAGATTTCGGAGCAGTTAAGAGACTTTAAAGAATTTATGTCGTATAAGCCCGTTCAAAGAGTGGCATATGTTATTTGGAAAGATCCATGGATGATTGCAGGGCAGGATACATTTATTCAGGAAATGCTCCGTTTGAATAAGTTTGAAAATATCACACTGCCGAATTCGAGATATCCTGAAGTCAATATGGTAGATTTAGAAGCTGCAGATGTAGTGTTGCTGTCTTCTGAACCCTATCCGTTCAAAAAACGGCATGTTTCAGAATTAAGAAACGCACTGTCGGCAGACGTACGTTTGGTCGATGGAGAATATTTTAGTTGGTATGGTTCCCGTTTGATACAGGCTTTCGATTATTTTAAAACGCTACACTGATTATTTATCAGCTCGCTGCAGGGATAAGTACTGTATTTCCTTATAAATTTCTCTTGCTCGTTGACGCACACGTTCGCTTTCTTCGGTATCACGAAGCGCAACACGAAACGACTTTTTCATCAATTCGGAATACCGTTGTTGTAATTTCTCTAATCGTGATTTTCTATTGAACCATCCAGACATTGTACTCATATATTTGAATACAAAGGTAATAGGTGATATCCCTTTAGAATACTAACAAAGCGTTAATCCTGTCATAATATATGTAAACGGAACAGCTGCTGTTAATCTTGAAGGATAAATACTTGACGTAATAAATTTGTAGTTCTTGCGGCAATATTATTTCGAATTTTCTTTTCTTCAACAGCTATCATGGTGTACACACCTTCCAAGGCTTGGTTGGTGACGTAATCTGTTAGGTCAGGGTTTACCTTATTCACAAACGGTATGGCATTATACTTTGTGATAATTTCATTCCATATTCGATCAGCGCCTACCCTCTGGAAAGAATTGTTGATCACCGGATTGAATTTGCTGTACAAAGCCGCATTCGTTCTTCCTTCCAAATAATTTGTGGCAGCATTATCAGGGCCCAACAGTATATTTTTAGCATCCGTAAACGTTATATCCCGAACCGCATCTACAAAGATTGGAGTCGCTTCTTTTACAGCATCTTCAGCAGCTCGATTTAAAACTTTGAGGCCCTCATCTGCCAAGCTGCTTAAACCAATGTCTCTGAGGGTGCGATCTACCTTGCGCAATTCTTGTGGAAGCAATATTTTAACCAAGTTGTTCTTGTAAAACCCATCCTTCTGCGTGAGTTTGGATACTTGTTTGTCAATTCCAAAATCAAGCGCCTGTCTCAAACCATTTGCAATCATAGTGGGATCAACGCCTCCTGCTTGCGGTAAGGTGTTCACTACTTGTTGTAGTTCTGCACATGACACGAGTACGAAACAGGACAGGAATAAGACTAATTTTTTCATAGGGTATGAATTAAAGAAGTATAAATATAAAAAAAAGCCCTTCAAAAAGAAGGGCTTAGTATTATTATAGAAAATTAAGTGAAAATTACTTAATTACTTTTACAGTTTTAGATGCACCGTTAATAGTTACATTAACTAAGTACGCACCAGAAGAAAGAGCGCTCATGTCAATACTTGGTGAAATTACACCTGGAGTAGCAGACATTACCACTTTTCCTAAAACGTCGTACACTACAACAGCATCAACAATCTCGTTAGATTGGATGTTCAATCTGTTTTGTACTGGGTTAGGATACACGCTAAAGTTAGAAGCCGCAAAGTCATCAGTAGAAAGTGCGTTTCCTTCTGCAAATACAAAATCATCTACGTAATAAAGATTGTCTGCGTCAATCGCATAATAGTTGATTGCTCCTAATTGGCTTGCTTCAGCACCGTTTGTGTCAAGATAGTCAATTCCATCTATTAAAAGCTCTCCATCAATGCTAAGCGTACTTGTTCCATTGTCCATATCAACAACATGAGTCACGTTGAACCAAGTATCAGTAGGATATGGTACAGATACGTTTGCGTCTTGGTCAAATGTAATTTGCCCTTCAACTCCACCACTAGCAGTTAAGCCAATGAAAAATTGACCGTTCCATTGCGCTTCAGCAGTAGCAGTAAAATCATCTGCATTCTGAATGTTCCAGAATCCTGTACTTCCGTCAGGTACGTACATCATCCAAGATACTGACCATACGCCAGAAGTTTGATTGCCTAACTTCATAAGAACATCATCAACGATTGTTCCATCGTTTTCTCTGGTTACCATAGAAGCATTTCCAGAAAAAGACTGTGCATCAGTAACCTGAGAGCTAGTTACCCCAGCAGCTGGCCACAAAATAATATTTGGGTCCTGACCTACTGCATCTCCAAATGTCATTGAGTCAAAGTCTATTGAATACTGTGCATTTGCGGTAAATGTAAAAGCTACCAAAGCAGCTAAAATGTAAAT
>JAWWCH010000259.1:0-3817 GCA_033720575.1 Marinirhabdus sp. | reverse complement strand
CTCCACGCGGCCGGCCGTGTCGTAGTGGAACCGGGCCTTGCCGATCAGGTTGTTCTTTTCGCTTTCCGATCTTTCCGCAGCGGACATCTCTTTTTTATCCCCGTAAATGAATCGCTCATGAGCAAAACGCTTTCTGCCTCCAATTTCTGAAGTGTACTGATCATGTTCTGAGAGTGGATTACTGGTTTTCCTAAAATTTTACCACTTTTAGATTTCTTTTGCTGGGTTATAAAACCGACCAATTCATAAGGTAGTTGCGATTCTGTAATGATACCTCGAGCTAGCGATATAGTAGCATCATCTACCCCAAGAATCGCAATCTTCTTCTTACCCTCAGAATATGCAACATTCCTTAGTAAGGTAAAACTTTCTTTTACCGCTATTCTGAAGAGCAATAGAAACGTAAAAGATATAAACATGTACAATAGTACATAAGTGGTAAGGAAAATTTTATCGCCTACTATCGCATTGTAAATAGTATTGATAGCCAATAGGGTAATAGATGTAGCAACAGCCGTTAGTGCAAGCTTTAAAATATCCGTAAAGGTGGAGTGCCTTATTATTCCCGAATAACTCTTGAAGATTAAAAAGTACCAAATAGTACATATCAAAATGGCCGTCATTTGCAATGGAACGGACAGGGTATCATGAAAATTTATTCGCGTTCCATTTAAAATGAAAAAAGACAACAATAACGCGGCTACACATAACAGTGAATCAATAATGACCACTACCCATCGCGGCAAATACCTCTGATCTAAAAATGATAACTTGTTATCACCTATAAAGAGACTTTTAAATATGTTTGTAGGTTTATTCACAGTTAGTTAAGGTTCATATAAAGATACAAAAAATCTATAGGAATGGTTGAAGCGCCCTCTCGATTCTTTCCTTCTCTGCTGAAGTTAAGTTAGACCCTGACGGCAAGCAGAGTCCGTTATGAAATAACGTTTCGGCAATTGTACTCCCATAATACGGTGCATTCTTAAAAACGGGTTGTAGGTGCATCGGTTTCCAAAGAGGGCGCGATTCAATATTTTCTTCATCCAAAGCCAGCCGTATGGTTTCAGTTGAAAAATCAACCGTATCGGGGTCTAACAAAATACAACTCAACCAATGGTTTGAAAAATAGTCTGCCGACGGTTCTTCAAAAACTGAAATTCCTTTTGTACTTTTGAATAGTCTTTTGTAAAACACATGCATCTGTCTTCGTAAATCTACGTGATCATCCAACACCTGCATCTGACCTCTACCAATACCCGCACAAATATTACTCAAACGATAGTTGTATCCAATTTCAGAATGTTGATAATGAGGCGCACTGTCCCTCGCCTGTGTCGCTAAAAATACTGCCTTTTTCTTTTGATGCTTCTCCTTTGTAACCAAGGCACCACCTCCTGAAGTAGTAATGATTTTATTCCCATTAAAGCTTAGAACTCCTAGATCGCCAAAGGTACCACACGGTTGATTTCTATAAGTACTGCCCAGGGCTTCTGCACTATCTTCAATCACAGGGATATCAAATTTTCTTGAAACTTTGTTGATTTCTTCAATCTTGCAAGGCATACCGTATAAATGAACAGCAATAATGGCTTTCGGTCGTTTCCCTTTTTTAATACGATCTTCAATAGCCTCTTCAAGTCTAATAGGACACATATTCCACGTTTCTGGCTCACTATCGATAAAGATCGGGGTAGCTCCTTGGTAAATTATAGGGTTTGCTGAGGCGGAAAAAGTAAAACTTTGGCAGAGCACTTCATCCTCACTCTTGACACCAAGTAGTATCAACGCTAAATGTATGGCTGCGGTACCAGAACTAAGTGCTGCGACAGAGCTTCCATTGTCCAAATACTTTTCCAAATCTTCTTCAAAACCGATAACGTTGGGACCCAAGGGGGCAATCCAATTGGTGTCAAATGCCTCTGCAACGAATTTTTGCTCGGCACCTCCCATATGAGGTGAGGATAAGTAGATTTTTGATTTCAGCATATGTCTTAATTGAATTTAATTGGTTTTGCAGGAACCCCAACAGCAGTACAATTGGCCGGTATGTCTTTCGCAACGACCGACCCCGCACCTATTATAGCACCATTTCCAATCTGCATTTGATTGACAATTTTAGTTCCAGTCCCTACAAAAACACACTCACCAACAGTTACCTCTCCACTTATATTGCAGCCCGGCATAATTGAGGAATATTTTTTAAGAACTGCATCATGACCTACTGTGCAACTAATATTAATCAAAACAAAATCTTCAATTGTAATATCTGTTGTCAACAAATTTCCTTCACACAAAATTACTCCTTTACCAATATCGATATTTTGAAAGCTTTGTATATCAATCGAGGGATGTATTAAGGTTTCAAATTCAAAACCAACCAATAGTGTTGCTAATTGCTTTTTTACTTCACTATCCCCTATGGCAAAGACCACCTTTGGACGTTGCGACATATTTTTTAGGAACGCTACATTTCCTAAAACTTTCTGATCATGAATTTTAGTGTTTTTGGGAACATTATCATCTATAAACCCAAGAATATTATAAACGGAGGCTTCAGAATTGATTGTTTTTAACAGCACAAGGACCTCACGGCCAAAGCCTCCTGCTCCCACGATTACTATATCTTTTTTATTACTCATTGCTATGATCTTAAAATTCGCATTGGATTTCCAATAACAGTTACCCCATCTGGAACGTTCTTGGTGATTACAGCACCTGCGCCAATAGTTGCCCAATTTCCAATTTTCACATTTGGAAGAACAATACATCCTACACCCAACAAAACACCCTCACCAATTTCACAGCCTCCAGCAATTGCAGCATTGATGGCCACATGCGAATATGCGCCTATTTTGCAATTATGTGACACCGTAGCATTGTTATTTATTATCGTGAATTTACCAACAGTTACATCAGCGTCTAATACTGCATTAGGATGAACTAATACACCTCTTTCGATTGAGACAGACGGATAAACGACCGCTGAATGGTGTATGATTGCTGGGGTGTTTTTTTTTAATGAACCTGCCATTCTTTTTCTAATACGATTGTTCCCTATTGCTATCGCTGCAATATTGGTCGAATCTTCTTTATCAGATTCTAATTCAACAGGTACTCCTAATATTGATGTGCGTTGGAGGTCAATATCCAAAACTTTTATTGGATTGTATTTGTTTGTGGAACGAATTAATTCAATCAGTGCGTAACACTGCCCACCAGCACCATATATCACTATATCTTTCATACATCATTACCTTTAAAAGGTTCTGCAGTTACGCTTTGATCGCTGCGAATGTCAGTCCTTTTTATGACTTTTATTAACGTTTTTACCAATATCTTTAGGTCTAATGCGAAATTGAGGTGAGTAGCATAATATACATCCATCTCAAATTTGCTCTGCCAAGAAATTGCGTTTCTGCCATTGACTTGTGCCCAACCCGTAATTCCAGGCTTTACATCATGTCTTTTTCGTTGTGCCTTGTTGTACAAGGGCAAATACGCCGGGAGAAGCGGTCTAGGGCCGACCATGCTCATGTCTCCTATTACTACATTGATCAATTGAGGAATTTCATCTAAGGAGGTGGATCGCACTAATTTTCCGAATCCCGATAGTCTATCTTTATCTGGCAATAATTTTCCTTCAGCATCACGTTGGTTGCTCATCGTCCTAAACTTTATGATTCTAAAAATTTTCTCGTCCTTTCCTGGTCGTAATTGTGTAAAAAAAGGATTTCCTTTTAAAGCCAGCGTTAGCACAATCACTAACCCTAAAAAAATCGGGGATATGACCAACAAAAGCACTGCTGCCACGAGG
>JAWWCH010000258.1:0-3823 GCA_033720575.1 Marinirhabdus sp. | reverse complement strand
TTTTGAGACGGGGAAAGATTATCCTATCTATTCGCGTAAAAAGGGCTCATTGGACGCCAAAGAAGAAATCATGTTCAATGTCAATGAGATGGCAGAAGGGCATGAATACTACAACTTAAATGGTATCAATGTGAGTCCGGATAACAAGTGGGTAGCATTTGGGGTGGATACGGTGAGTAGAAGAAAATATACCCTCCATATTAAAAATCTTGAAACCGGTGCTATACTAAAAGAGGCCATTCCGGTGACTACAGGAGGTTCAACCTGGGCAAACGATAGCAAGACCTTATTCTATACCAAGAAAGACGAACAAACCTTGCGTTCCGACAGGATTTTTAAACACGTAAAAGGAACCGATTACAAACAGGATGAACTTGTCTTTACCGAAGAAGACGAAACGTTTGGAACCTATGTATATAAAACCAAGTCACATAAGTACTTGGTCATTGGAAGTTACAGTACGCTGACTTCTGAATTCCAAGTGCTCAATGCCGATACGCCCAATGGTAAATTCAAAGTGTTTCAACCGAGAACCCGTGGATTGGAATACAATATTGCACATTTCGACGATGCCTTCTATATTGTGACCAATCTGGATAATGCCACGAACTTCAAATTGATGAAGACTCCAGAGACCAAAACCAATCTTGAAAACTGGGTTGAAGTAATTCCGCATCGTGACAGCGTGTATCTGGAAGACATAGATATCTTCAAGGAATATTTGGTGGTAAGTGAGCGCCAAAATGGGTTGAATAAAATCCATATCCAGCGTTGGGATGGCACCGAAGACTATTACCTTCCTTTTGAAAGTGAAACCTATACGGCTTCGCCTACACAGAACATCGAGTTTGACACAAAAATTTTACGGTACGCCTACAATTCCTTGGGAACTCCTGCTTCGGTGATCGATTTCAACATGGAAACGCGTGAAAAGGAGGTGAAAAAACAGACCGAGGTGTTGGGCGGAAAATTTGATCCTGCCAATTACGTTGAGAAGCGAGTATGGGCCACGGCGGCAGACGGAACTAAAATTCCGGTTTCGATGATTTATCGAAAGGGAATGAAAAAAGATGGGTCAAATCCGTTACTTCAATACGGATATGGAAGCTATGGTGCGACGATAGACCCTTATTTCTCGTCGGTTCGATTGAGTTTGTTGGATCGCGGTTTTATTTACGCTATTGCGCATGTGCGCGGTGGTCAATATCTCGGTAGACAATGGTATGAAAACGGGAAATTGCTGACCAAGAAAAATACGTTTACCGACTTTATCGATGTTTCCAAATTTTTAATAGCAGAAGGCTATACCTCTCCTGACCATTTGTATGCGCAAGGTGGATCTGCTGGCGGACTCCTAATGGGGGCCGTGGTAAACATGGCACCTGAATTGTACAACGGAGTAATTGCCGCGGTTCCATTTGTGGATGTGGTGACTACCATGTTAGATGACAGCATTCCGTTAACCACTGGAGAATACGACGAATGGGGTAACCCGAACGACAAAGAATATTACGATTACATGAAATCGTATTCACCTTATGATAATGTAAAGAAACAAGCCTATCCAAATATGTACGTGACAACCGGTTTGCATGACTCGCAGGTACAATATTGGGAGCCTGCCAAATGGGTGGCCAAATTGCGAGAACTTAAAACCGATGACAATGTGCTGCTGTTGGATACCAACATGGAAGCAGGTCATGGCGGTGCTTCAGGTAGATTTGAAGGGTTGAAGGAAGTTGCCAAGAACTATGCATTTTTATTGGATCTGGAAGGCAAAACAGAGTAATTCAATAATTTCGCTTACCTTTGCCCCGTGTTTTGAAGCGAATCGTATTCGCTAATGTAAAAACAAAATTTTCTATATGAAAGACATCAAGGCTTACTCGAGTGTACTGGATCTTATTGGAAATACCCCACTGATTCAGCTCAATCGTATCACCTCACAGATGACCGGAAACTTTTACGCCAAAGTAGAAGCCTTTAACCCGGGTCATTCAGCCAAAGATCGAATTGCATTATACATCATCGAACAAATGGAATCGCAAGGCATTTTAACTCCTGGCGATACCATCATTGAAACCACCAGCGGAAATACAGGTTTTAGTATTGCCATGGTGAGTGTGCTTAAGGGATACCGTTGTATTTTGGCGGTGAGCTCTAAGTCTTCTAAAGATAAAATAGACATGTTGCGCACTATGGGTGCAGAAGTGCATGTTTGTCCGGCCCATGTGGCGGCAGACGACCCGCGTTCATATTACGAAGTGGCGAAACGCTTGCATGAAGAAATCAGTGATTCTGTATATATCAATCAGTATTTCAATACCCTGAATATAGATGCACATTATCACAGTACAGGACCTGAAATTTGGAATCAGACTTCTGGTAAAATCACACATTTGGTGGCCTGTAGTGGAACTGGAGGGACTATTTCGGGTACAGCTCGATTTTTAAAAGAACAAAATCCGGAAATCAAGGTGATTGGTATCGATGCGTATGGATCGGTGCTTCAAAAATATCACGAGACTAGAGAATTCGATAAAAACGAAATTTATCCATATCGTATCGAAGGACTGGGAAAAAATCTAATTCCAGATGCTACCGATTTTGATGCGATAGATACATTTGTTAAAGTGACCGATGGCGATAGCGCGCTTATGGCTAGAGAATTAGCCAAGACCGAAGGAATATTTGCGGGCTACACTAGTGGTGCGGCACTGCAAGGAGTAAAGCAGCTGAGCGAAGAGGGGATTTTTGACAAAGAAAGTGTTGTTGTGGTCATTCTACCTGACCACGGATCAAGATACATGAGCAAAATTTACAGTGACGATTGGATGGAACAGCAAGGTTTTACAGATGCAGAAGTTGAGGTTCCACAGAACATTAAATACGTTAAGTAAAAGACGTTTTTATAGAATTGAAATCCCGATACCATCTGGCGTCGGGATTTTTTATTTTCAGCCCTCTCATTAGTCAAATCTACTTGCTATCGTCAATAAATTACCTATTTTTGCATTTCGTATTGAAAATAACGTGCATCAATGAGAGATTTATTTGATAAGATTTATAAAGATAAAGGACCACTTGGAAAATGGGCAGATCAGGCCGAAGGCTATTTTGTTTTTCCGAAATTGGAAGGTCCCATTTCAAACCGAATGCGTTTTGGCGGTAAAGAAGTGATTACATGGAGTGTGAACGACTACCTTGGTCTTGCCAATCATCCGGAGGTGCGCAAGGTTGATGCTGAAGCGGGTGCAAAATACGGCTCTGCGTATCCGATGGGTGCACGTATGATGAGTGGCCATACCGATATGCACGAACAATTGCAAGATGAGCTGGCAGCATTCGTACATAAAGAGGCTGCATATCTTCTAAACTTTGGCTATCAAGGCATGGTATCTACCATAGATGCGCTGGTATCAAAAGATGATGTGATTGTATATGATGTTGATGCCCATGCGTGTATCATTGATGGTGTGCGTTTGCATTTAGGTCAGCGATTTACCTACAAGCACAACGATATGGAAAGTATCGAGAAAAACTTGAAACGCGCAGAGAAAGTAGCTGAAAAAAGTGGCGGGGGTATTTTATTGATTTCTGAAGGAGTTTTCGGGATGCGTGGAGAACAAGGAAAACTTAAAGAAATAGTTGCCTTAAAGAAAAAATATAATTTCCGTTTGTTCGTTGATGACGCCCATGGTTTCGGAACGCTAGGAAAAACTGGTGCCGGAGCAGGAGAGGAGCAAGGGGTTCAAGATGATATTGATGTGTACTTTGCAACCTTTGCCAAATCTATGGCAAGTACGGGTGCCTTTATCGCAGC
>JAWWCH010000257.1:0-3838 GCA_033720575.1 Marinirhabdus sp. | reverse complement strand
CTTTAGCAGGAGCACGACTTATCGATGAGAGCCAGTTAGACACCAGTAAAGTCTTGATTCACTCTACAGTAAAAATAAAGAACCAGACCAACGGTGCTGAAATGACCTACAAGTTGGTGGCGCAAAGCGAAGCCGATCTCAAGACGGGTAAAATCTCCGTTGATTCCCCCATTGGGAAAGGGCTTTTGGGCAAGAAAGTTGGTGATACGGCCGAAATTCAAGTTCCCAATGGAACCATGAAGTTTGATGTGGTTGAAATAACACGAACCTAATATGGCTTCCATCTTTTCAAAAATTGTCAAAGGTGAAATACCTTGCCATAAGATTGCCGAAGACAATAAGTTCCTTGCCTTTCTGGATATCAATCCGAACGCCAAAGGGCACACCCTTTGTATTCCAAAAGAGGAGGTGGACAAACTTTTCGACCTCGGGGAACAAGATTATTTGCAATTGATGCAGTTTTCAAGAACCGTTGCAAAGGCTTTAGAGCGCACCATACCCTGTGAGCGCATCGGAATGGCCGTTGTTGGCCTTGAAGTGCCACACGCACACGTGCATCTCATTCCCATTGATACCATGGCAGATATGTCTTTCCAAAAGAAAATAGAAATGGACAAGGAGTCACTGGCAGCCCTTGCGCAAGAAATTCGTTCTAATCTATAATACCAGAAAATAATAGATCACTGCCGCAACAAGTGCAATTGGTATAATGATCAAGAGATATCCCAACGGTTTTATTTTTGTAGAAGTTGACATGGGTTGTGCCATTTTATAGTGATACTCGTACACTCGCTCAATATCTTCGGTCCAGTTCACTGGAAAAATAGCAGAGTTGCAACTATGACAATATAAACTTGAATCTACCGATTTGCCTGCTTTTTCATAGAAATTGGTCGAGGTCTTTTCTTGGGTGAATGTAAATTCCAGTCCATCTTTTTTATAGCAAGTCGGACAATTATTGTTGAGGCGGGCAGTGTGTATGGTATGTTGGGTGGTCATATTATTCGGTTTGGCGCAGCATGATGCTCATCGTTGTTCCACTGGGGCTGCTTTTCAAAACGCGAACTTTGCCGTTATGGTATTCTTCGATGATTCTTTTAACCAGTGACAGGCCAAGTCCCCAACCTCTCTTTTTTGTCGTAAAACCCGGGTAAAACACCCTTTTGAAATCTCTTTTTGGAATGCCCTTTCCGGTATCTGTTACCTCAATAAAAACTTTGTTTCCTTTCGTATGGATGGAAACTAGGATTTTCCCCCTTCCTTTCATGGCATCAATGGCATTTTTCACAAGATTCTCAATGGTCCAGCTGTATAGTTGTTTGTTCAATTCTACATAAGTTGGCGCTTCAGGAGCTTGCAGTTCAAACTCAATGAGTTTAGAACTTCTCGACTTTAAATAGGTATACGTCTGGGTGGTTTCTGCCACCACATCTGTTTTTTCGAGCGTAGGGACTGAACCGATTTTTGAAAAGCGATCGGTTATGGTCTGCAAGCGATCAATATCTTTTTCGATCTCTGAGATATAAGAGGGATTGATGTTTTCAGATTTCAAGATTTCGGTCCATCCCACCAAAGAAGACAATGGGGTGCCAATTTGATGCGCGGTTTCTTTTGCCATACCTGCCCACAACTTGTTTTGGTCTGAACTCTTGGAAGTGCGGTAAAAAAAGTAAATTGCCGTAAAAAACAGTGCAATTATGATAATGAGTGCGGCCGGATAATATTTCAATTTATTGATGATGGGTGAGTTACCATAGTACACGGTAGTTAACAATTCACCATCATACCTTACTTCAAGTGGTTTGTATTCTTGCGCAAATTGTTTAGAAAGGGCAATGAGCCGATGACGAACTTTAGCCGAATCTGTTTGTTTCAGCTCAATATTTCGGTAGTCGTAAGAATCGTCCTGAACTTTATGCATCACCATGGGTGTGGTGCTATTTCCCTCGATAACGGCCAGCACCACGTCACTCATCACCGATTTGTTGCTTAAGAACTGCTCTTGTAGATCTTGTTGGGCCACCGCCCAGATTTGCATCTTTGAACGCTCATTTTGCTTCAGAATGTCAAAAAAGGCATAGGTGTTCCAGCCCACCAGCGTAATAATGAATATCGAAATTATAGTAATTCCCCAACGTACTAATGATTTCTGGTTTTGCATAGGTGTTTGATTGTCGTTCTAAATATAAAGTAAATCTGTTAATATTATTGTGTATCCTAGTTTTCACATGCAATGTACTTTGGGTACATTTGCAACATGTTGAGTATCGATCCAAAAGAAGTTTCAGTAGGTAAGTTACATGGTTATCTCTTAGGAGCTGTGTCGCCCAGACCCATCTGTTTTGCAAGTACGGTAGACCATGAGGGCAATGTAAATTTGTCACCGTATAGCTTTTTCAATGTTTTTAGTGCAAATCCACCGGTTATGGTATTTTCTCCAGCGAGAAGAGTACGCGATAATACTACCAAGCACACCTTTGAAAATGTGTTGGAAACCAAAGAAGTGGTCATCAATATTGTGAGCTATGCCATGGTGCAACAAATGAGCTTGTCTTCTACGGAATACGACAAAGGGGTGAATGAATTTGAAAAGGCGGGCTTTACTGAAGTTCCTTCCGTTTTGGTAAAAGCACCTCGGGTTAAAGAAGCTCCGGTTCAATTTGAATGTAAGGTTTTAGACGTGGTGGGCTTAGGCAGTGAAGGCGGCGCAGGAAATTTAGTAATTTGTGAAGTGCTCAAAGTACATATTGATGAAACCATATTGGATGCCGAGCAAAAAATAGATCCGTTTAAAATTGATACGGTGGCCCGAATGGGTGGAAATTGGTATACCCGAGCAAAAGAGGGCATTTTTGAAGTAGAAAAACCCTTGCGTACCCTGGGTATTGGCGTAGATCAATTGCCGAAGCATGTACGTTTGAGTAAAACCTTAACTGGAAATGATTTAGGGATATTGGCCAATGTGGAAGCATTGCCGAATGACACTGAAATAACTACCTTTGCCAATGAAGCATCCGAGCCATATCAATATTTGCTGGCTTCTGGATCTGAAGAAGAAATTCATGCTCAAGCACAGGCGCTTTTGTTAGAAGGAAAGGTACAAGAAGCGTGGTGTCTATTACTCTCAAAAAAATAAAATACGAATTCCTAATGTTTTGAATATACCTTAGGACTAAACAAAGAATATGGAAGTACAAGGAAAAATTAAGATGATAGATGAAACCAAAACGTATGGCAACAACGGGTTTCGAAAAAGAGAACTGGTAGTAACTACCGAAGAACAGTATCCGCAACACATCATGATCGAGTTTGTGCAGGATAAAACCGATTTATTGAATAATTATCAAGTAGGTCAGAACGTAAAAGTGAGTATCAATCTACGCGGAAGAGAATGGGTGAATCCGCAAGGCGAAACCAAATACTTCAATTCTATCCAAGGATGGAGAATAGAGAATGTTGATCAAGGGGTATCTTCAGATATGCCACCGATGCCACCTGCAGATGCTTTTGAACCTGCTTCTAATCTAAATGAAGATGATCACGACGATCTTCCGTTCTAGAAAAATGTACTAATTCACATGAAAATCCTGCCTTTAGGCGGGATTTTCTATTTTTATGCCATGAATATCACCAAATCTATTGAAACCATCTTCAATAAATATTTACCGTCACCGTTCGCCATTGCGGTTCTACTAACGGTAATAACGATGGGGTTGGCGTATTTTTTTACCCCGCCACCAGTTGAGGGTTCCCATGCAGTTCAAATCTTGACATTCTGGGAACGGGGCATTTGGAATAACGATTTGCTTGTATTTGCCTATCAGATGATGCTCATTTT
>JAWWCH010000256.1:0-3879 GCA_033720575.1 Marinirhabdus sp. | reverse complement strand
CTAATGTACTCGCTACAACTTTTGTTGACCAGTCGGACCATAAAGGATTACCTTCCGGTGGGTATACTGAAACAGCCATCACATCGCGATTTCCGATTTTCACCGCCATCATGTCCCACATATATCTTCTTGAGGTTGCAAATCCGTAGTCACGAACCATCTCTGCCTTAAACTTCCAGGTTTTTGTACCCGTTGCAAAGCCTTTAGAAGCTGCTTCTGCTTCTGCTTCCGTTACAATTTGCACTGGTTCGGTATATGATTTTTTCGCTTGTTCGTAGCGATTCATCATGGTTTTACTGAACACTTCTTTTCTATTTTGCAATTCACCCGTGGCATCCAAAACGTGATCTTCCGGAACGGTAATCGTTACGTCAAAATCGCCAAAAGGTAGCGCAAATTCATCGCGCCCCCAGAACTGACTATTCTGCCAACCTTCCACATCGCTATACACAGCCATTCTTGGGTAGAATTGTGCGATAACATAGCCTTTATTACCGTCGTCAAACACTTCGTAACCACTGCGTGCGCGGTCTATGGTATGGTCTGGAATGTTATACCACCACTTGATAGAGAAGGTAAACGAATCTCCGGTTTCCAAATGTTCTGGCATTTCAACTCGCATCATAGTGCGATTCACTGTATGTGGTAACGGTTTTCCTGACTTATCTTTTACATAATCAATTTTGAAACCGCCGTCAAAGCCAGCATCCATATACTTGCTCACAAAAGAACTGGTCATTTCTGCAGGTGTCGCTCCGCTAGACTCTATGAGTGGTGATTTTGAATCTTTTGCACGAACGTTTTGATCTAACTGTACCCACAAATACTCTAATGGATCTGGTGAATTGTTCGTATAAGTAATGGTTTCAGTACCGTAGATTCTTGATGCTCTATCGTCTAAGACAATGTTCATTACGTAATCGGCCTGTTGCTGGTAGTATTCTGGTCCCGGTGCGCCATTCGGTGAACGGTACATGTTCGGGGTTGAGAATTCTTCATACAACTGCTTAAAGCGATTGTTGTTGTAATGCCCTGGCTTACGAGCTTCCTTTTCGGCATCTGCCTCCTGCGCAAAGCTCATTCCTGTAAAAAGAAATACGGCGATGAGGGATAGGTATTTAACTAGTTTCATGAATGTAAAAATTAAATTGATTTTGGATGGGTTTAAAAATAGGTGATATATCGGTTTTACTAGGTTAGTCCTCGAATTTTAACGTTCCTTTAGGATTTCCGTTTTTGAGCACTAAACTGCGTCTGTCGTCTTTATTTTTTACGTGGATGATATTTTGCTGGTCTTCGAACATATTCAACAACACTTCATTTTCAACTTCTAAACTTTGTAAATCTTTGACGTTCTTAATTTCCAAATAGCACTTCACGACGTCAATGTCGTAGGCTTTTCCGATGTATTCGTAGGCCACGTCCTTTCCATTTACCTTAAACTTCAGCTTTTTAGACAGGTATTCTTTCAGCACGGTCTCCTCTGCCTCGGTTTCCTTGGTAGAGTTAAAGCGGTATTTTCTTCCAAAACGCGCTTCCAATGCCGCTTCTAGGTCATCGAGAAAAATCTTGGAAATAATCTGCAGACTCTCTTCTTGAGGCGCATATTCGATAGAGGTAATACTCACATAAAATTTATGTGAGGTAGAAGCTGTCACCAGAGGAAACAACAGTAAAACGAAAGCTATTTTTAAAATCTTCATGGAATGTAATCGGTTTGTATAAGACAACTGTGTGCCCGAAATGTTACAACAATTATTCCTTTTTTTGTTCATTTTGCTCCAATCTCTCCAAGTAAATGGCCGATTGTTGTTCAAAGATATCCAAGACGTTGGAAAAACGCTGGTTTTTAAATTCGGATACCAGGGTTGATGATTCAACACAAAACAATAAAAAGTCGTAGGTTCTATCTATCGGAATCTGATAGGCCTTTACAAAGAAATCTGGCTCATAGGTGTACAGGATGGCTGCAACTATTGTATTCTCACCTTCCCATTTTCTTTTAGTGCGCAACATTTTGTAATAACCGCTAATATGGTTGTATAGCGCTTCAATATTCACATGTGTTGGTCCGATGGTTTGTCCAATCAGTGTTGGAATCTTTTCTTTTGGTTCGCCTTTAAACCCAGGAATACCCAAACTGTCAAAGTCAATTTTCCGTTTCACCTTGATATTGTTGACATCCCGATTGAGATCGCCAGTTAATTTCTGCCCTAAGAAAACCTCATCCAATTCATTGATCAGTTTCTCTAGGGTAACCACAAGAATACCACGTTCATGTACCGCAGCAGAAACTAGCACTTTTTTAGGCGCATAATGCACCGATGAGAACAACAGGGTATCTAAGGGTTTGGCGGTGATACTGAAATTTCCAAATGCATCCGTTACACTATTGAATCTTGAAGAGGTATTCAATACGTGGATTCCTTCCACCTCTTCCATATTCGTGATTTTACCCTGAATTTGATTTTCCTGTGAGAACGATGGGTATGTCACAAGTAGGATTAAAAGCGCAAGAATTGGAACGCTATTCATCGGTTACCCTAGATTTATAAACATCGCTGAGCTCAAACAAGGTTTCTAAGAGTTCAATTTCATTATCTGGGTGGAGCATTCCAGGGGTTACGTTGCGCTCTGCCGCGAAATAGATAAAATCATCTACCCGTTCGGTTGGAATATCAAAGGTTTCCGCATAAAAGGCTACCGTATATTTTTCCTGCAACATGCCAATAATGCTTATCCCTTCTTGAAAAGGGTCTACCCTAGGCGTTTTTGGTTTCTTCGGAAAAAGAGCCTTTACCAACAAACCAATGAGAGCGGCCCCATTGAGGCCATTTTGCATACGCCCATAGCCCAAGGCCTCTTCTGCCACGTTTCCTTCAATTCTGGAAAACCGATCGGGTGCGAAATCGGCATCGGCATCAAAACTCAATTCTATTTCCGGAACCGCAATAACCCCTATATTTTGCGCATCTCGTTCTAGGTCCCCTGTAAGGTTATGCGAGCTCAACAATACCTCATCCAAGGTGTTGATAAATGGGTTCAGGTATATTTTAATTAAATTTTCGTCAAGGGCTTTTTTAGATACCACAACCGTAAACGATTTGTACTGTATGGAGGTAATCTGCAAACGGTCCTGCTCCATCACTGCAATGGAAAACACTCCCGAAGTGTCGGTCACTGTTCCCCTTTCGGAAGTAACATTGTAAATATGAATGCCTTCAGCTTCTTCGCCTTTGGGCACGATAATTTTACCTTGTATATTGATTCGTTCGTCATCTTGGCCGAAGGACACAGTGACGAAAAGCAGTAAAAAAATTGAAAGTAGCGGTTTCACCTTATAAATGTAGGATTGTTTTGTGGAAAGCAGAAATATTTTCAAGCTTTGTATGTTATAGAAGACGACCTCTTGTATTGATAATTTCAATTTTATGAAAAATTTAGTTTTGGCAAGCACATCAACCTTGCATTCTAGCGGCTATCTCCACTATCTTCTACCCGAATTGAAAGCATTATTTGCTGATACGGATGAAATTATTTTTATTCCTTATGCACGACCGGGTGGCATTTCCCACGATGCGTATACCGCAAAAGCGGCTGAAACCTTTGAAAGCATTGGCAAAAAATTGATCGGACTCCACACTTTTGACGACCCCGTTTCGGCCATACGCAGCGCTCAAGGAATTTTTACCGGCGGCGGAAACACCTTTGTTCTAGTAGACGCATTACATCGAAAAGAATTGATGCAACCGCTACGGGAAAGACTGCTGCAAAGCGTACCCTACTTAGGCACCAGTGCGGGCAGCAACATCTGCGGACCCAGCATGCATACCACCAACGATATGCCCATTGTTTACCCTCCTAGTTTTAAGACCTTGG
>JAWWCH010000255.1:0-3884 GCA_033720575.1 Marinirhabdus sp. | reverse complement strand
TCAACGCCTTCGCGCTTCACATTTTCAATCTTCGTTCCTATCTTCGGATTCACCAGCGCCACCGACAAACATGCTACCGCCAAACACAACATCAATAACTTAAGGATGGGTTTGAAAACGGAGGTGTTCGGACTCAACCTTTTGAGCAAGCTTGTATCTGCAAATTTCTTTTGCGTCCGTTTTTTCCAAAACAGCACACCAAGAAATAGCACCACCAATACGGGGATGGCGAACAGAACATAAAAATATATGGGTTGCTCTAATTGCATTTAGTTTTTTTCTGAATTGAGATATTCTGTTTCTATTTTAGCGATAGCCTCTTCGAGTATCGGGCGTTGTTTTTTCTGAATGTTATTCTTATAAATCTTCATCTTTTTGTCATTTTTTTCGATGGTTATCGCGTTTCCTAGTACTTTGATGCGGGTAATTTCTGAAAGTGGAAATTTTATGGGCACCAAATTGTGCTTTACAATTTGCGCTTCGTCTATAGACACATAACTCGCCACCTGCATGTACAGTGCCAATCCGAAGTATATTACTCCCAGACCAAGTCCGATATACTCGAATTTGCGCGCATCGTCCTCCAAAATTCCAAAGACACCGAGCCCTATCCATAGCAAACCTATGATCAGGTTAAAGGTTTTCTTTCGTTTGGGATACTTAAATTTCATATTAAATAAAACTTCTAAAGACCGTATAACGCAACAACCATTCTAGTCCTAGCAAGGCTAGTGCCAGAAAGACGAGCGGTCTGTATTTCTCGTCGTAATTTTTATATTTAAATTCTTCAATATCCGTTTTTTCCAAGGTGTTGATCTCGTCATAGATTTCATTCAACTTGGAAGTACTAGTTGCGCGAAAATACTTTCCGTTGGTAACCTCAGCAATCTCTTTTAAAAGTGCTTCGTCAATTCTAACTTGTTGTCTTCCGTATTGAAAGCTTCCGTCTACACGAATACCGATGGGAGACATGGCCATTCCGTTTGTACCGAGGCCAATGGTATACACTTTGATTCCGAACTCAACCGCCAATTCACTGGCAATTTTAGGATCGATAAATCCGCTATTGTTCTCACCATCGGTCATTAAAATGATCACCTTGCTTTTTGCGCGACTTTCTTTGAGGCGATTCACCGCCGTAGCCAATCCCATACCAATTGCCGTACCGCCTTCAATAATGGTGTTGTATTGAATGGATTGTAAGGCAGAGAGTACGATCTCTTTATCGCTTGTGAGCGGGGTCTTGGTGTAACTCTCTCCAGCATACTCTACAAGTCCAATTCGATCACTTGGGCGGTCATTGATGAATCGAGCCGCCACGTTTTTCAAAGCTTCCAGTCGGTTGGGTTGTAGGTCGCGTGCCAGCATACTCGCTGAAACGTCGATGGCAATTACGATGTCGATACCTGAGGTGGTCTTGATTCGTGTGCTTTCATCAACCGTTCTGGGTCTTGCCATGGCCACGATGATCGCTGCAAGTGCAAGTAAGCGAAGAACAAATAACATGGGCCGTAATTTCGCCAACCAGTTCTTTCCGGTCTTAAATCCTTTTATGCTAGAGATTTTGAGTGCGGCTGTTTGCTGTTTGCGTTTCCAGAAATACCAAAGTACCAACAATGGGAGCAGCAATAGCAGCCAAAAGAATTGTGGATGTACGTATTCGAACTGTTCCATTAGTTGTCTTTGGTTTCTTGAATTTCTAATTCTACTGAGTTGATGATTCTGTCTTTGATGCCCACTGAAAATCTACCATCATTTTGATAGACCACCAATACGGTCTGTACCCCGTTTTGCTGGGCGAACAATAACAGCTCATAATAGCTTTGGTCTTTTAGCACTTTATTATTCCCTACAGAAACATTGAAGTTACCATAGGCTCTCAGTCCTTTAATCCCCTTCTCAGTTTCAAAATCTTCCCGTTTTACAATCATGTTTAATGCGCCTCGCCGTTCCAACTCAGACAATGCAGCATCCATCAGCGGATCTAAATTGACCTCTTCTTGGGCGTTCTTGGTCTGGGTTGTACTTACCAAAACATACAAGGGTTCGGTGATTTCTCCTGAAGAGAAGACCGTGGCACTTTCTACATTCACATTTTCACCTTCTGGGATATCGATTTGGGTACGCACCAAAATTTCGGGGGTTTCCAGAATTACTTCTGGACTCCCATACTCGCTTTTGTACCATCGTCCTTCTGCTAAATCACGATATTCATTTCCAAGAACATCGTCTTTTAAAGTGTCAAATCCGTAGATACTGCCGTAAACCCCAGCCGCAATCAATAGGGCAAGAATAACTCCTGCGCCCGCAAAAATATATCTACGGCGTTGGCGTTTCTTTCGCTGGGCCTCCAGATACAGCTCATTTTCTAGCAATTCTTCTTCTGTTGGCTCTGGAACTGCTTCATGGGTGTGATTGATAATTTCTTCAACAACTGAACGATCTTCTAACGCCTGAGCTTCGGCCTGTTGCATTTTCGCAAATTTTACGAGATCGGCACGTTTCAAAATAGCGTCCAAGCGTTTGATATCTTCCCTATCAAATTCAAAATTACCTCCATCACGCAGCATGTTCATGCGTTGGATCAGTTCATCTGAGGTACTCTCAAGGGCCATGTCATCCACTTCGCGATCTAAATAGCGCTTCACAATCGTGGTGAGATGCGAATAATATTCTTTGCTTTTGTTTTCACGGAGCAGAGCAGATTTATCTAGGGTTTCCAACGCAACAAGGGCTTCTTCGTAGGGCGGCAACTGTTGCTCTTTGGCGTCTTTTATTTTTTTTCTTCGGAAGAAGATGTAAATCACCATCCCAATCAGAACAAGCACACCGATGATCCAGGGCAGCCATTCCCAAAAGTTGAACGGTGGGCGATCTACTTCAATGGCGGGTTTGATCTCAAACATTTTCTGTTTGGTGGTGTCTACCGGCACATCACGCACTTCGATACGAAATGAATCTGTGGTAAACATTCGCTCATTTATGGCAATCTTTTGCTGCGGAATGGTATAGCGGCCAGAGTCAAATTGCGTGAGACCGTATTTTTTAATCAGGCGCATTTTGGCCTGTTCATAGGTAGTATCAATTTTATACGACTCGATCACTTCGAGTGGAAGAAAGGTTTGACCCTCCGGAAAAACGACCAAATCTGTACTGTCTGCCGCCACGGAAACGGTGTATTGAATTTCTTCGCCAATTCGGATTTCAGTAGTATCTATACTTGAACCAACCTGCGCTTGAATCAGACTAGAGAACAAAAGGCAAAGCAACAGAACACCGCTCGATACAATTTCTAAGAAATCCTTAGAAATCACTCGAGGTGACAACCATGTCCAATTGTAATCTGATCTATTCCCTATCATTTCTTTCATGATCGCTTCAACCGATTTATCTCCTTTTAAAATATCCCAATAATTTTTTTACGTAGCTTTCGTCTACCCTACAACTAATGGCGCCAGCACCACTTTTGGTAAAGGCGTCTTGAAAATATGCCGCTCTTTCGTGATAATAATTGCTGTAGTTTCTTCTTACCGCTTTAGAATTGGTATTCACCAACATTAACTCACCCGTTTCTTCGTCCTGCATTTGCACCATTCCCAAATTTGGTACTTCTTCTTCCCTTCTATCATATACCCGAATGCCCGTAACATCGTGTTTGCCAGCTACGATTTTGAGCGTATCACGATAATTGTCGGTCATAAAATCTGAAAGCACAAAAACGATAGCCTTCTTTTTCATCACATTGGTGAGGTATTTAAGGGCGTTTGAGAGGTCTGTTTTTCTACTTTTTGGTTGAAACTCCAACAACTCTCGAATGATTCGGAGTACGTGGCTTTTTCCTTTTTTTGGAGGAATGAACAATTCGATCTCGTCAGAAAACAGTA